>JAYTAJ010001303.1:0-5416 GCA_043737575.1 Myxococcales bacterium
CTCCGCCGCAGCGACAGCTGGACCTTCTCCGCGTCGTACGCGAGCGACGCGTGGACCGTCGAGCTCGACGCCGGCGACTACCTGGTCCGGATCGAGACCGACAGCTGGACCGCGGCCGGGCTCACGATCGACGCCGAGCTCGACACCGGGCAGGACGAGCCGCGCTTCGTGTTCTGGGGCATCCTGCCCGAGACCGAGGAGGAGGGCCTCGCCAGCTGGCACACCACCCGGCTCGTCGTCGATCCGCCGACGACCTCGACCACCAGCAACCCGAAGGATCCGTGGCCGCCGCCGCCGCCGCCGGCCCAGCGCACCGCGGTGTCGCCGTCGGGCGCGCTGACCTGGTTCACCAACCAGCTCACGCCGCTGTTCGCGCAGTCGTCGACCGATCAGCGCGCGGGGGCGCCCGGCAGCGGTGGACCGCCGCCGCCGCGACGACGCTAACGTTAGCGAACGTCGATGGGATCCGGTCGATCGATGCGCGCGCCCGTGGGCAGATCGAGCAGGTCGAGCTCGAGGCCGCGCGAGGGCCGCGTCGGCAGCGGCGCATCGGAGGTGATCGCGATCGCGTGGTACGCGCCCGGGACGTCGAGCCGCCACGCCAGCTCGATCGCGCGCTCGGTGACGCCGCACCGCGCGTCGCCCGGGCAGCGCGCGACCAGCACGCGATCGCGATACACGCGCAGCTCGACCGCGTCGCGCCCGCGCCGCGGTGCGTGCAGCTCGAGCACGTCGCCGACCGCCGCGCCGTCGGTGCGCGGCGCGCCGAGTCGCGTCACCGCGACCCGGAAGCGATCAGGCTCACCGCCGCCGCCGCGCGACAGCGTCATCACCGCCACGATCGCGACGGCGATCGCCACCGCCGCGGCCGCGAGCACCCAGCGCCGCCGTCGCTTGATCGGCGGCGCCGCGGTGGAGCGCTCCCACCGATCGACCGCGCGCTCGACCCAGCCCGGCGGCGGCTCGACGACGTCGAGGCTACCGATCCGCTCGATCAGCCGCTGGTACGGCACCCGCGCCGCGGCCTCGTCGGCCGACTCGGGGTCGACGTCGCGCTCCATGCGATCGACCAGCTCGGCGTCGGTGCGCGAGCTCTGCGGGCTCACAGCGCGACTCCTTTCGACTCCAGGCAGCTGCGCAGCTCGGGCAGCGCGCGCCCGACGCGGATGCGGATGGTGTCGCCGTTCTCCTGCAGCTCGGCCGACAGGTCCTCGTACGCCAGCTCGGAGAAGAACCGCCCGAGCACCGCGGCGCGCTTGTCGGGCGGCAGCCGCGACAGGCACTCCTCGAGCGCCTGCTTCTCCTCGGAGCTGGCGAGCAGCTGCAGCAGATCGGTGGTGAGGCCCTCGCCGTCGTCGTGGGCGAACAGATCCTCGAGCCGCCGCTCGCGCTTGCGGCTGCGCAGCGCGTCGAGGCACTGGCGGGTCGCGATGCGGCTGACCCAGGCCCGCAGCCGGCTCGGATCGCGGAGCCGCTCGATCGTCTCGAACCCCTTGATGAGCGCCTCTTGCATCACGTCCTCCGCCCGGACCCGGTCCCGCAGGATGCGACAGCACAGCGAGTACACGCTGGCGCCGTGGTGGCGCGCGAGCAGCTCGAAGGCGCCGCGAAAGTCGCGACGCTGCAGCGCCGCGTCGATGGCGCCATCGACGGTTGCGCCGTGGGCGAGAGCGACCATGACAGCATGCTAACGCAGATCGGGTTCGACATCGGGGTAGGCGAGGGATGGCGTCCGTCGGCGCCGAGACCGAGCCCGCGACGTGCAGCGCGAATCGACGGATCGCGTAAGCGGCGATGGCTGCGGAGACTTCGCCCGACTGGTCGGGCAGTAGCGACGCGGTGGGGCAGGCAGCTACAGTGGCGCCGATGACCGCAGCTCCGAGTCCGCATGGCGCCGATGGCGTGGGTCCCGGCCGCGGCGTCGGCAAGGCGCGGCGCGAGGCGGTGGCGGGCGACGGTCGCGGGCCCGCGGGCACGCCGCGGCTGCGCGATCTGATCGGGGTCGGCAGCTACGCGCGGCGCGCGATCGGCCTGGTGTGGGAGACCAGCCACGCGGTGACGATCGCGCTGGCGGTCGGCAGCATCGTCGGCGGCCTGGTGCCGAGCGCGATGGCGTGGACCGGCAAGAAGCTGATCGACGCGGTGCTGCACGCGGCGGGCACCGACGATCCGGCATCGCGGCGTGCCGCGATGGTGTGGGTCGCGGTCGAGCTCGGCCTCGCGATCGTGATGGCGGCGACCAACCGCGTGCTGTCGATCCTGCGCGCGCTGTTGCGGGCGCGGCTCGGCAACCGCATCAACGTGATGATCCTCGGCAAGGCGCTGCGGTTCGATCTGACCCACTACGAGGACGCCGAGGTCTACGACATGCTGACCCGGGCGCGGCGCGAGGCGTCGTCGCGGCCGCTGTCGATGGTGATGCGGACGTTCTCGATCGTGCAGATGACGATCGCGCTCGCCAGCCTCGGCGCGCTGCTCGCCGCGTTCTCGCCGATCGCGCTGGCGATCCTCCTGGCCGCGGCGCTGCCGGCGTTCGTCGTCGAGGCCAAGTTCTCGGGCGACGCGTTCCGGTTGTTTCGCTGGCGCACCCCCGAGACCCGCGAGCAGGCGTACCTCGAGAGCGTGCTGGCACGCGACGATCACGCCAAGGAGGTCAAGCTCTACGATCTGGGGCCGCGCTTCCTGGTGCGCTACCAGGCGATCTTCGATCGGGTCTACGACGGCGATCGGCGGCTGGCGTGGCGGCGCGGGCTGTGGGGCCTCGGGCTCGGCGTGGTCGGCACCGTCGCGTTCTACGGCATGTACCTGTGGATCGCGCGCGCCGCGATCGCGGGGGCGATCTCGATCGGCGCGATGACGATGTACGTCGTCGTGTTCCGCCAGGCCCAGTCGTCGCTGGCCGGCATGCTCGGCGATCTCGGCGGGCTGTACGAGGACAACCTGTACCTGTCGACCCTGTACGAGCTGCTCGATCTGCCGACCGCGCCCGCGGCCGGCGGCGTCACGGTTGGCGCGATGCCGGGCGACGGCGTGCGCTTCGACGACGTGTCGTTCGTCTATCCCGGCGAGACCGCCCCGGCCTTGCGCAACATCACGCTGCACGTGCCGCCCGGCTCGAAGCTCGCGATCGTCGGCGAGAACGGCTCGGGCAAGACCACGCTGATCAAGCTGCTCGCGGGCCTGTACACGCCGACCAGCGGCAAGGTCACCGTCGACGGCACCGCGGTGCGCGACTGGGACCACGGCGCCTTGCGCCGCCGCATCGGCGTCATCTTCCAGGACTTCGTGCGCTACCAGCTCACGGTCGGCGAGAACATCGGCGCCGGCGACGACCGCGCCTACGACGATCGCGCGCGCTGGGCCACCGCGGCCGAGCAGGGCCTCGCCGCGCCCGTGGTCGCCGAGCTCGCGGCCGGCTACGACACCCGGCTCGGCAAGTGGTTCAAGGATGGCCGCGAGCTGTCGCTCGGCCAGTGGCAGAAGATCGCGCTGTCGCGGGCGTTCATGCGCAAGGACGCCGACATCCTGGTCCTCGACGAGCCGACCGCGTCGATGGACGCCGCTGCCGAGGTCGCGATCTTCGATCGCTTCCGCGAGCGGACCAAGGATCAGATCGCGATCGTGATCTCGCACCGCTTCTCGACCGTCCGCATGGCCGACACGATCGTCGTGCTCGACGGCGGCGCGATCATCGAGCGCGGCTCCCACGACGAGCTGGTCGCGGCCGGCGGGCGCTACGCGACCCTGTTCGCGCTGCAGGCCCGCGGCTATCGGTAGTAGGCTCGGCCGCGATGCGACGCTTCGCGCTCGGGATCGCGATCATCGGGGCCCTGACCGCGTGCAAGCGCCGCGACCGCGCCCCCGTCACCGACGCCGCGACCGTCACCGTCGCCGTCCCCGTCCCCGCCACCGCCCCTGACGCCGTCCCCGGCACCGAGACCGCCACCGCCATCGCGCGCGCCGTCGAGTGGCTCGCCGCGTTCCCCGCCGATCAGCTCCGCTTCGACGCCGCGATCGGCCTCGCCGCCCTCGTCCGGATCTCGGACAGCCCGACCGCGCAGCGCGCCTACGCCGCCGCCCGCGCGACCGCCGATCGCGACACCGACTCGCCGCTGCGCCGCGCCTACGACGACGCCTCTCGGGTCGCGCCGACCAACCGCTGGGACGTCCCCGCCGCGGGCGCCGCGCGGGTCAACGTCAACCGCGTCGTCGCCGAGGCGCTGCACTGCGACGTCCATCCCCTGCGCCCCGCGACCCTCGCCTACGTGACCGGCGCGATGCGCGACGGCGGCGGCTATCACACCGCCCATGGCCTGTGGGCCTTGGTGCTCGCGCGCGATCGCAGCTGCGTGACCGCCGCGCGCTTCGCCACGCTCGCCGCGCCGCTCGTCGCCGAGCTGCGCGCCGCGCAACCCGCGGTGCCCGAGACGGTGGTCCTCGCGGTCGATCTGTACGCCGAGCGGCTCCTGATGCTGATCCTCGCGGGGGAGCGCGACGCCGCGATCGACGGCTGGGCGATCGCGCTGCGCTCGATCCAGGCCCCCGACGGCGGCTTCGGCCTGCCCGCGCCCGACGTGAACGCCTATCACCGCTACCACGCGACCCTCGCCGCGGCGTGGGCGCTCGCGGTCTGGGCCGAGCGCTGACGCACAGTCGCGGCGAATCGCTACACGTCGCTCGTCGACGAATGCGACGTAGCGGTCCGTTCACGGTGCGGCACCGCGCCGCACACCATCGCAACCTTGCGAGATCCGCCACTCGCCGAGCGCCAGGTGTCGAACCTTCACCGCCGCGCGCGCTGGCCGGCCGCTTGCGAGGAAGGCGCGCATGACGTTCTCCAAACTTCCGCTCGCACTCCTCACCACACTCGTCGCGATCCCTGGCGTCGCCGCCGCCCAGAACCAGCCCGCGCCGTCGCCGCCCGCGCGCGTCGGCTTCGAGATCGGCGCCGGCCTCTACGGCGGCGAGATCAACTGCGAGAACGAGAACGGCTCCTTCTGCGACGGCGTCACCGAGGCCGGCGGCCTCGACGTCC
The DNA here is from genome assembly GCA_043737575.1 of Myxococcales bacterium. Taxonomy (GTDB): domain Bacteria; phylum Myxococcota_A; class Polyangia; order Haliangiales; family Haliangiaceae; genus UBA2376. Next base: position 5,036 of record JAYTAJ010001303.1, read on the forward strand.
ACGCCAACTACTTCTTCACGCCCTCGCTCGGCATCTTCGCCGACGTCTGGCCGATGGTGCACACCGAGGAAGACTGGTCGTTCACGCACAACATCGTGTCGTTCGGCGTGAAGTACCGCCCGGCGCCGATCCTCACCCTCGCCGCCGGCCTCGGCAGCGCCCAGGCCCGCCTCCGCTACGACGTCGGCCCGTTCGAGGGCGAGGCCGAGACCGACGTCGTCGGCGCGGTGTTCTTCTCGGCCGCCGTCGAGGTCGTCCGCGGCAGCAGCTTCGCGATCGATCTCCAGGCCCGCGCCGGCATCGGCTTCTACCAGGAGGACGACAACGACAACGGCGAGCCCGACATCGTCGGCCGCAACCTCGGCCTCGGCGCCGCGTTCA
>JAYTAJ010001304.1:0-12478 GCA_043737575.1 Myxococcales bacterium
GCGCTGCTGACGGTGAGCGCCGCGAAGCCGATGTTGCCGAGCGCGAAGTTCCGCGTCGCTGACCCGGTCGCGGCGACGACGCCGTACTCGTGCTGCGGCGGCGTCACGGCGGCGATCACGGGCGAGCCGCTATCGATCGCATCGATCGCCGCGTTGGCGTTGAGCCGCCCGGCGCCGCAACCGTTCTGCTCGGTGCAGATGAACCCCCAGCCCGGGAACCCCTGCGGCGGGCTGGCGGTGAGGCGTAGCACCGCGGCGACCTGCGCGGGGGACAGGTCGCGCACCGATCGCATCAGCGCGACGGTGCCCGCGACGTGGGGCGCGGCCATCGACGTGCCCGACAGGTAGCGGTAGCAGTGGCGGTCGCCGCCGTCGCGATACGACCACGACGAGAAGACGCCGGTGGTGCCGCTGCCGAAGATCGGCTCGGGGCAGTCGACGCCGTCGCCGTAGTGCATGTCGAGATCGGTGCCACCACCAGGCGCCGACAGCGCCGCGCCGACGCCGTGGGCCGAGTACAGCGGCACCGTGTCGGTCGGATCGGTGGCGACGACCGAGATGACGCCGGCGCAGGTCGACGGCACCCGCGGGTGCCAGGTCGGCGAGGTGTTGGGGCCCTCGAACACCAGGTTGCCGGCCGAGCCGACCAGCACGACGCCGCGCGTGTTGGCGAGCGCGATCGCGGTGCGCAGCCCGGTGAACGTGACGTCGTTGCAGTCCGACAGGAACCTGTCGTTGAGGCTCATGTTGACGACATCGGCGCGGCGGACGCCGGTCGCGCCGCCTGCGGCCCACGTGATCGCCTCTTCGATCTCCGACTGGAGCGGCGTCACCCGCAGCGGGATGATCTGGCAGTTCCAGCACAGGCCGGCGCCGCCGATGCCGTTGTTGGCCTCGGCGCCGACGATCCCCGCGACGTGGATGCCGTGGGCCCACGAGCCGAAGTCGGTCGGATCGTCGCTACCGCCGATGAAGTCGCGGCCGGGCGCCCAGCGGTTGATCAACTCGGGATGGTCGCGGCGGCCGGTGTCGATCAGCGCGATGCGCATCGTCGACACACCGGTGGTGCGCGCCCACGCGTCGTACATGCCGATCTGGTTGAGGCTCCAGTGCTGGCGACCGGTCCACTGCCGGGCCTCGGGGTCGTTCGGCTCGGTCGAGAACGCGAACGCGCGGTTGGCGTGGGCGTACTCGACCGCGGGATCGGCCCCGACCTCGACGATGGCGTCGAGGGTGTCGCGATCGTCGGCGGCCGGATCGGCGATACGGGCGTGGCGATCGTCGTCGAGCCGCATCAGCCACGTCCCCGACGGCAGCCGCTTGATCGGCGCGAGGCGGCGGCCGCCCAGCTCGATCGCGGCGACGCCGTCGTAGTCGTGGCGCAGCTGGACGATCACCTGGCCGGGTGCGATCGCGGCGCGCGGGCTCGCCGTGACCGCGGGGGCGGGCGCGGCGGTGACCTCGGCGGCGTCGGCCGACGGATCGGTTGGATCGTCGGCGCAGGCCGCGACGGCGAGGAGGACTGGGAGCAGACAACGTAGGCGCATCGCGCGACGCGTTGCAGCGACCGTGCCCGCGCGATGTCCATGACACCGCGGCGGTGATCGGGTGCGGCTTGCGCACGCGTTGCGCAAGTCGCGCAAGTCGCGCAAGTCGCGCTGCGCGATCAGCTCGTCGCGCCGGGCTTACGCGGCCGCGCGAGGCCGTAGAGATCGAGCCGGTACACCAGCGTGCGGCGCGAGATGCCGAGCATCTGCGCGGCGCGGGTCTGGTTGCCCGCGCAGGCCTCGAGCGCGGCGGTGATGCGCTCGCGCTCGTCGTCGAGCAGCGGCGGCGCGAGCGTCGACGGACTCGGTGGTGCCGACGACGCAGCGGCGGGCGGCGCGGCGACGTGGTTCGACGCCATCGGCCCGAGCGGCAGGTGCTCGGGCAAGATCAGCGGCCCGCGGCCGAGCAGCACCGCGCGCTCGACCAGGTTGCGCAGCTCGCGCAGGTTGCCGGGCCAGGCGTGGCCGCGCAGCCAGTCGACCGCGCTCGACGACAGGTGCGGCATCGGCGCGAGCTGGTTGCGGCGACAGAAGCTGGTGATGAACAGCCGGGCCAGCGGCTCGATCTCCTCGAGGCGCTCGCGCAGCGGCGGCACGGTGAGCGTGACGCCCGCGAGCCGGTAGTACAGATCCTCGCGGAACCGACCGCGGCCGATCTCGAGCGCGAGATCGCGGTGGGTCGCCGCGACGAAGCGGACGTCGATCGCGATCGGGGTGACGCCGCCGACCCGCAGCACCGCGCGCTCCTCGAGCACGCGCAAGAGCTTCACCTGCACCGACATCGGCAGCTCGCCGACCTCGTCGAGCAAGACCGTGCCGCCAGCCGCGGTCTCGAGCAGGCCGAGCTTGGTGCCGGTCGCGCCGGTGAACGAGCCGCGCTCGTGGCCGAACAGCTCGCTCTCGAGCAGCGTCTCCGACAGCGCCGCGCAGTTGAGCCGCAGGAACGGCCCGTCGGTGCGGCGCGATCGCCGCTGCAAGGTCTCGGCGACGACCTCCTTGCCGACCCCGGTCTCGCCGAGCAACAGCACCGCGATGTCGGCGGGCGCGACCCGCGCGACCAGGGTATGCAGCTCGCGCATGCGCGGCGACGCGACGACGACCCGGACCTCGCCGGTCGAGGTGTCGATGTTGCGCAGCCGCGACAGCGCCCGCGCCGCCAGGGCATGGTGGCTCTCGCCGTCGACCGGATAGACCGCGACGCCGCTGCGGGCCGCGGCGCCGGCGCGCGCGAGCTCGGTCTCGATCTGGATGGCGCGACGCTCGGCCTCGCCGCGATCGGCGCCGGGCGCGAGGACCTCGAACTCGCCGGGGCCGTAGTGGCCGAGCACGTCGGTCGGCCGCAGCGCCGCGCCGACCAGCTCGGCGGCGCGTTCGGGATCGATCGCGGGCACGACGTGGATGTGCAGCACCGCGAACGCGGTGTGCGCGGCCTCGCTGCGCTGGCATTCCTCCTCGGTGCGGTTCTCGAAGTAGTCGTGGCTCCACAGCCGGCGGCGACGGTTGCCGGGGCCGCGATCCTGCACCAGCAGCGCGACGTCACCGATCGTGATCGCCTCGCCGACCTCGACCCGCAGGCGCTGGCCGGGGCCGAGCACGCGGGTGCCGACCCGGCTGCCGTTGGTGCTCGACGCGTCCTCGACCTCGACGCCATGATCGAGGTGGAGCTGGACGTGAGCCCGCGACACCGACGGATGATCGACGACGATGTCGCTGCGCTCGCCGCGCCCGACGACCACGGTGCCGCGGGCCGGCAGATCGTGGGCGGTGGCCTGACCGTCGGCGACGATCAGCAACACCAGCCGGCCCGGCTCGGCGTCGCGGTCGCTCTCGATCGTGGCGGAGGAGTCGATCGTCATGGCGGGTCCCGGGTGAGGTCGTGGAGGATCGGCGCGGGCTCGGCGCCGTCGGTCGCGGCGATCGCGGCGCGGCTCGCGGCCGCCGCACACCAGCGCAGGCCGTGATCGAGATCGTCGGTGCGAGCGATCGCGATCGCGCGGCCGGGACCGAGCGCGCGCAGCAGCGCCGCGACGCCATCGCTGAGCGCGCCCCCGCGATCGGGCGCGCGCGCGATCGCCGAACGATCGGCGAGCGTCACCGCGGGCGCGGCGGCGTCGGCGACGGTGGCGCCGAGCGGGATGCCGACCGCGACCAGCTGCCGCGTGCTCGGCGACGTCGCGGCCTCGCCGTGACCGGATCGTCGCCGCGGGCCTGCAGCGGGTGCGGCGATCGCCGCGAGCGCGGTCGCCACCGCCGCCGCGTCGGGCGGGCGCTCGGCCGGGACCTTGGCGAGCATCGCCGCGACCAGCGCCGCGAGCGCGGCGTCGGCCTCGGGGCAGCGCTCGGTGACCGACGGCGGCTCGGCCCACAGGACCTTGCCGCGCAGCACCGCGGGGTGATGCCCGGCGAACGCGGGCGCGCCGGTCAGCGCCTCGTAGAGGATGCAGCCGAGGCCGAACACGTCGGTCGGCGGCGCGATGACGCCGCCCGCGATCTGCTCGGGCGCCATGTAGCCCGGCGTGCCGATCGAGGTGCCGGTCCGGGTGATGCGCTGGTCGTCGCCGATGCCGCGGGCGATGCCGAAGTCGATGATCGCGACCGCACCGTCGGGGCCGAGCCACAGGTGGGCCGGCTTGAGATCGCGGTGGACCACGCCGTGCCGATGCGCGACCGCGAGCGCGGCCGCCGCCGCCGCGATCATCGCGACCGCCTCGGCCGCGGTGACGCCGGGCTCGACCAGCGTGTCGGCGAGGCTGTTGCCGTCGAGCCACGGCAGCACCGCGAACGCCACGCCGTCGTCGGTCTCGCCGAGCTCGACGATGCGGGCCAGCCGCGGATCGTCGATCGCCGCGAGCAGCGCCTGCTCGCGCACGATCCGCGCGCGATCGGCGTGGCCGCCGACCAGCAGCTTGACCGCCACCGCGGCGCCGGTCGCGGCGCGACGCGCGCGATACACGATCGACGTGCCGCCGCGGCCGACCGCGTGCTCGACGATCAGATCGGCGCCGAGCAGATCGCCCGCGCGCAGCTCGGCCGCGGTCACGCGCCGGTCCCGCGGCGCGCCTGCCAGGTCGCGATCAGCGACGGGCTCGGCTGGTAGCCGAAATCCTGGGCGCGGCGCGCGGCGCGAAACCACGCGTCGTCGTGACGCAGCGGCAGCTCGACGTACCAGCGCAACAGCCGATCGACGCCGAGCTCGGCGCCGATGAAGCGCCACTGTGCCGGGCCGGTGTTGGGGAGGCCCGCGTCGTCGCCGCCATCGTCGTCGGCAGGCGACGGCAGGTGATCGACGAAGCGGCCGAAGTGGCGGTCGCACAGCGCGCGGTAACACGCGGTGTGCAACACCAGCTCGTGCCACATCTCGTCGATGATGCGCAGCGCGGGATCGATCGTGCGCGCGGGCGAGCCGGGCTGCGTCGAGATCCACAACCATGCCATCGCGTCCTCGAACAGCGCGTCGGCCTCGACGGCGGTCACGTCCCAGCGCGCCGCGAACGCCGCGATGACGATCGGCTCACGATGGGCGAGGAGCGACGCGGGACACGGCATGGCGACGCGATCCGATCAAGGTTCCATCACGCAGCACACGCGGATCCCCTTGCACTCCCAGCACAGCGGCGGGTCCTTCGACTTTTCGCAGTCTTCGTTGCTGTCGAAGTCCTCGCACTCCTTGTCGGACCTCGGCGGCGCGAACAGCGCGTCGAGGTCGACGACGATCGACTCGAGCAGCGCGGCGTCCTCGATCGCCACCTCGGTGTCGGGTGGTGGCGAGGTGGAGTCGGCGGCGAGGGCCGACAGCGTGCCCGCGGCGGTGAGGCCGAGCGCAGCGGCGAGGGCGAGGCGATGGGTGAGATTCATGGGTTCATCTCAGATCGTCGATGCGGCAGACCTGGCTGCACTTGCCGTCGGGCAGCTCGACGGGATCGCTGCCGCCGAACACCGCCTGAGGTCGGCGACGATCTCCTCGATCAGCGCGGCGTCCTCGGCCGACGGCGGCGGCGCGTCGTCGGCCGGTGGATCGTCGGCGGTCGCGGGCAGTGCTGCGAGCAGCGCGATCGCGAAGGCGAGCTTCAGGGGCAAGGACGTCATCACGGTTCCGTACAGCAGACCCGCGGATGGCACGGCGGGCGGAAGGCGGCGAGGGCCTCGCCGAGCGGGACGCCATCGAACACGGCGTCGAGGTCGGAGATGATCGCCTCGATCAAGGCCGCGTCTTCGACAGCCGGTGGCGGCGCGTCGGATGGTGTCTCGCCCGCGAGCGCGGGGACGGACACCACCGCGAGGGCAGCCGAGAATACGAAGCGAGCGGTCATGGACGACATCGTTGCGACACCTCAGCAAGGGCCGATCCGAATTGCGCAACGGTCATGTTGCGGCATCTTCCACACGACTTGCGCTCGGATCAATGCGCAACTTGCGCAGCTTTCGCAAAACCTTGCGCATGCTGTTTGCGCATCATGCGCAGATTGCGCAGGCTGCGAAACACGCCTCATGAGCAGCCTACGGGCCGGACCACGGTGGGGATCAACCGGCCGCCGTCGACCCGCAGCCCGGCCCGACAGCGCACCAGCGCCGCGCGATCGAAACCGTCGATCGGCGCCAGCGGCACCGTCACCATGCGGTCGCGCAAGGTCACGATCAGCGCGGCGCCGTCGACGGCGATCCAGGTGACGGTGCCGCCGAGGCGCCAGCGCGCGACCGGGCGGGCCAGCGCCAGCGCGACCAGCGCGACGTCGCCGTCGTCGTAGCCGATCACGACGTGATCGCCGTCGACCCGCGCGATCGCGTTGGCAGCGACGCCGGCCCCGGTGAGCGCCGCGCCGATCGCACCGTCGCGGCCGATCCGCTGGACGTCGCCCGCGAGCGTGGTCGCCACGAGGTGCGCGTCGTCGAGCCAGACCAGGCCGGTGACGTCGGCGCGAAGCTGTGCGGTCGCGACCGCGCCGGTCGCGAGGGTGACGACCCGGACCGCGCGATCCTGTCCGGCCACGGCGAGCGCGGCGCCGTCGGGCGCGAAGGCGGCGGCCCACACCGCGCCGCGTACGCCCGCGATCGGCTGGGCCGGCTCGCCGCCGCGGCACAGCGCGGCGCCGTCGCGAGTGGTGCCCGCGAGCCACGCACCGTCGGCGCTGACCGCGGCGGTCAGGACCGGCGCGCCGATCGCGCAGCGGGCGACGACCTGGGCGCCGTCGACCAGCACCGCGGCGTCACCATCGGGGATCGCGATCGCGCCGCGCGCCGACCCGCCCCCGGTCCGTCGGTACGCGACCGTGATCGGCCCCTCGACGCCCGCCGCCGCGGGGTGCAACGCCGGCAGCGGCGGCCCGACGAGGCCGCGCGCGAGGCCGGCGCCGAGCGCGATGCGCCGCGCGCCCGCGACCACGACCGCGGTGACGCCGACCAGCTCGACCGTCGGTGGCGGCGCGATCTCGGCAGCCGGCCACAGCGCGATCCGGCCGTCGGCGTCGCCGGTGACCACCATCGCGCCGTCGGCCGACGCGGCGAGCGCGGTGATCGCCGCGGCGTGGCCGGGCCGGGTCACCGTCGCGTCGGGATACCAGGCTCGCACCGTGCCGTCGGCGCCGCCGCTGACCGCGACCGCGCCGAGGTACGCGACCGCGCCGACGCTGCCGCGGTGGCCGATCAGCGCGCGGTCGACGCGGCCGGTCGCGATCGTCGAGACCAGCAGCGTGCCGTCGGCGGCGGCGGTCACGAGGTGCGTGCCATCGGGCGACGCCGCGATCGCGTCGATCGCGGCCTGATGGTCGGTGAAGGCGTCGAGGGCGCCGGTGTCGGGCGACCAGTGCGCGGTGCGGCTGCGATCGTACGGGAGGATGGCGACGCCGCGCGGGTCGGTGATCAGATCGAGCACCGGCACGTCGCTGGCGATCGTCGCGACCACGCGGCCGTCGATCGCCGCGCACAGCCGGAGCCGGCCGCGGCGATCGCCGATCACCAACCGATCGCGATCGAGCCACGCCACCGACACGACGCGCGCGCCCTCGCCGTCGAGCGGCGCGATGGTCCGCGCGGGCGTCAGGGTCGCGCCGTCGAACAGGTGGGCGACGCCGTCGCCGCCCGATGCCGCGAGCCAGCGGCCGTCGGGCGACCACCGCGCCCGCGTCAGATCGGCGTCGATCGTGGCGACCGTCGCGCCGCTGTCGATGTCCCACACCCGCAGCCCGCCGCTCCGCGTCACCGCCGCGACCCGGCGATCGTCGGGCGCGATCGCGACCGACGTGATGGTGTCGCCGAGCTCGGGCAGCGCGCGCACCACCGCGCCGCGCCGATCGAGGACGATCACGCGGGCGTCGCCGGTGCTGCCGCCGATCGCGACCCGCGCGCCCGACGGCGACCACGCCGCGACATGAACGCGCGCCGTCAGCGCGATCGCCGGGCGGATCGCATGATCGATCGCGGCGGCGGCCTCGCCGATCAGCCGCGCCAGCGGTGGCCGGGCGGCGCCCGCGTCGACCGCGGCGTCGAGCCACGCCAGCGCCTCGAGCGGCCGACCGTCGAGCGCCGCGGTCCGGCCCTGCTCGACCAGCGCGTCGAGCAGCCGGGCGTGGGACTGCTCGCCGCTCGCGACCGCGCGGGCCTCGGCCGCCGACGCCGCGCGCCGCTGGATCCGGGCCTCGCGATTCGCGCGCGCCAGCACCAGCGCGACGACGACGATCGCCAGAAAGCCGACGCCGACCGCGAGCTGACGCCGTCGCTGCCGCCGCCGCGCCTCGCGCAGGCTCGCCACGCAGAACGCCTCGTCGCGGCGGGTCAGCCGCAGCGCGTGACGGCGCCGCCACACCCGCAGCTCGTCGAGCGCGTCGCCGCGCCACAGCAGATCGCGCGGGTGGCCGCGGGCCTCCCACGACTGCGCCGCGGCGCGGACGCTGTCGCGCAGCTGCGCCGCGAGCGCGTCGTCCTGCCGCCACCGCCGCAGCCGCGGCCACGCGGTGAGCAGCGCCTCGTGGACCAGCTCGACCTCCGGACCCGCGGCGCCGTCGCGGCTCACCAACAAGCGCGCATCGATCAGCCGATCGATCACCGCCGCCGCCTGATCTCCCGCGACCAGCTCGATCAGCTCGGTGCGCGGCAGCGCGATCCGCGTGCCCTCGGCGGTCGCCAGGTTCGCGAGCAGCGGCCGCACCAGCGTGTCGCCGTCGCCGGGCAGCGCGTCGACGGTGGCGTCGGCGTGGCTGGCGAGCGCACCGACGATACCGCCGAGCGCCTCCAGATCGCGGCGACACATCTGCTTCAGCCGACGATCGCGCCGCAGCCACAGCGCGCGCGCCGCGAACGACAACAGCGGCAGCGGGCTCGTCGCCTCCACCGCCGCGGCCACCATCGCCGCCGGTAGCTCCGGATCGTCGAAGCGATAGCCGGCGCGCGCCGCCGGCTCGACCACGATGCGGAGCAGCTCGGCGATCGCCGGCGGCCCCAGCAGCAGCACGCCCGCCCCGATCGCCGCCGTCAGCCCGGTCGCGGCCGCGACCCGCACCAAGAAGTCGTCGCGCACCGTCGCGACCACCCGCGCGTCCGCGATCGCCGTGACCACCGCGATCGCCGCGCCGAAGTCGGCCGCCGCCGCCGCGCTCGCGCGCGTCACCAACTCCTCGAGCTGATCGACCACGATCAGCAGCAGCCCGTCGGCCGCCAGCACCCGCGCCCGCGCCACGATCGCCGCCGCCGTCGGCGCGGTCGCGACCCCATTCACCCGGCCGTCGATCGGCCGATCGCCCGCCGATGGCGCCGATGCCGCCGTCGCGAGCCCATTCCGCCGCCCGTCGACCGGCCGATCGCCCGCCGTCGGCGCGGTCGCATTCGCCCGCCCGTCGATCGGCGGATCGCCCGCCGTCGACGCCGCGGCGAGCGCGCTCGCCAGTGCCTCGAGCGGGTGATCGCCGGGGCGACATACGACGACGTGCCGCGCCCGCGCCCCCGGCACCACACCCGCGAGGACGAACGAGCTCTTGCCGACGCCTGATGGGCCGACCACGACGACCAGCGGTCGATCGCGCAGGCGGTTGAGGCACGCCTCGGCCTCGCGCTCGCGGCCGACGAACCAGCCGGCGTCGTCGGTGCCGAACGCTGCGAGCCCGCGGTACGGGCCGCGGTCCTCACTCGCCGCGTCGGCCGCGACCGCCGCCTCGGGCAGCCCGATCGCGCTCGCCGCGACGCGCCGCTGGTAGCCGGTCGGCACCGTCGTCAGCACCGCCTGATCGCCGTCGCGCGCCGCCAGCACGAACAGCTCATCGGGCTCGCCCGCGATCGGCGCCGCGATCGCGGTCAGCCCGTCGAGGATCGCGAGCGGCCGGCCGGCGTCGTCGATCACGACCGCGACGCCGTCGGGCAGCGCGTCGGGCGCCTCGATCCACACCGCCGGCCGCCGCCGCCGCCGCACCCCGGTCCAGCGCTCGACCCGCGCGCCGGTCCGGACCACCACGCGGTGGGCGAGGATCGCGCCCGCCGCGCGCACCAGCCGCTCGACCGCCGCGAGCTGCGCCGCGATCCGATCGTCGAGGCCGACCCGCGGCCCCGGATCGTCGTCGGCGCCGAGCCGCACCGTACGCGCCACCCGATCGAGCGCGATCGCCAGCTCGCCGTCCGACCCCGCGTCGTCGTCCGCCGCCACGAGCGCGAGCCACGCCGCCGCCGACAGGCCGTCGACGCCGAGCGTCGCGAGCATCGGCGCCTGACCGCGATCGCGGCGGATCGCCACCGCGCACACCGCGAGCCAGCGCGCGATCACCGTCGCGAGCTCGTTCAGCGCCCCCAGCTCGGCGCGCGGCGTCGCCGCCGCCTCCCACGCCGCCATCGCCTCCGCGATCGGCTCGGGCGCCGTCGTCAGGACTACCTCGACCAGCGTCTCGTCGAGGCGCGGTCGGATCCGGTCGTCGACCGCCGCCCGCAACTCGGCGGCGAACGCCAGCGCCCCACTCGGCCGCTCGCGCGGATCGATCGCGAGGGCGCGCACCAGCACCGCGTCGAGCGCCGCCGGCAGCGACGCCGGCAAGCGCGGCCGCGCGCCGCGCGCGTGCGCGATCGCCAGCGCGGCATCCGCGCCGTCGAACCCATGCCGCCCGGTCAGCGCGAACCACGCGCACAGCGCCAGCGCGTAGACGTCGGTGCGCGCATCGATCGCGCCCGCGAGCCACTGCTCGGGCGCCATGTACGCCGGCGTGCCCGCCGGCCCGTCGATCGCGAGCGCCGTCAACCCGAAGTCGCACAGCGTCGGCAGCCGCCGCCCCGCGCGACTCAGCACGAGAATGTTGTCGGGCTTGAGGTCGCGGTGCCACAGCCCTTGCTCGTGCATCGTCGCCAGCACCTCCGCCAGCCGGCCGATCAGATCCACCGTGTCGACCACGCCCAGCGGCCCCCGCGCCTCGACCAGCGCCGCCAGCGTCGGCCCCCGCACCCACTCCAGCGCGATCCAGCACGTGCCATCGCCCTCGACCCCGTGGCCGTACACCCGCGTCGCGTACGGATGGTCGATCCGCGCCGCTACCCGCGCCTCCGCCAGACACCGCGCCTGGGCCGCCGGGCTCGCCGCCCCGCCCGGCACCAGCTTCACCACCACCTCGCGATCCAGCCGATCGTCCCGCGCGCGGTACACCTCGCCGTGCGGATGGCTCGTCAACCGCGGGCCGACGCGATACCCGCCGAGAACGCGCCCGCTGTACGGGCCACTGGCATCGGCCATCGCCGCGAGGCTAACACTCCCGCGCCGCTCACAGCAGCCGCCGATCCGTGCCGCGAACCCACCGTCGCGCCTCCCGTCAACCCGCCTCCCACTGCCGTGCGCCGAAAGAGAGCGCCTGCTCGCTCCTGCCGCTGGCCGAAAGAGAGCGCCTACTCGCTCCTGCCGTTGGGCCGAAAGAGCGACTGCGCGCTCCTGCCGCTGGTCCGAAAGAGAGCGACTGCTCGCTTTCTTTCTCGGTCTCTCGAAAGAGAGCGACTGCTCGCTTTTTTTTCGCAGTCGTTCAAAAGAGAGTGACTGCTCGCTTTCTTTTGGTTAGGGTTGCGGCATGGCGGCTGGTTCTCGGGTCACGCGCGTCACCCGTCGGGGTGCTGCGCCGCGGGAGGTACGGGCGCCGACGAGACAGGCGCGCGCGGTGCGGACCCGTGCCGATCTGATCGCGGCGGCGAGGGCGCAGCTGATCGATTGCGGGCTCGCGGGCGCGCCGACGGCGGCGGTGGCGAAGCGCGCGGAGGTCTCGGGCGGCGCGCTGTTCCGTCACTTCCCGCACAAGGCCGACCTGCTGGGGGCGGTCGTCGAGGCGATCCTGGCGGATCTGGTGATCGGGTTCGGGCAGGAGTTGCATCGATTCGGGGGCGGCGATGGGGATCCGCTGCCGGCTGCGTGCGCGGCGCTGTGGCGAGTGTTTCGCCGGTCGGACATGCGCGTCGTGCTGGAGATCTACGTGGCGGCGCGGACGGACGACGCGCTGGCGATGATGCTCGCGCCGATCTTGACGCGACATCAGGGGCGCATCCTCGCCGAGGCGAGGCGGCTTTTCCCGGCGGCGGCGGCGGCGAACCCGGAACTGGACGACGCGGTGCTCGCGATCGTCTACGCGATGCAGGGCGCGGCGGTCGGGCTGTTCTCGCCGGACCCCGACGCGGAGATCAATCACCTCGCATTCCTCGAGCGCCTGGCGCGTCGCGAGCTGACGCGCCGACCGCAGTGGCACGAGTCGCGCGAGGCCAGCGAGCCGTACCGAGCTCGTGAGGAGCGCGAGCCGAGTGCAGCGCGCGAGCCGAGTGCAGCGCGCGAGCCGAGTGCAGCGCGTGCGGCGCGTGCGGCGGGTGCGGCGCGCGAGCCGAGTGCGGCGCGCGCGCCGAGTGCGGCGCGCGAGCCGAGTGCAGCGCGCGAGCCGAGTGCAGCGCGCGAGCCGAGTGCAGCGCGCGAGCCGAGTGCAGCGCGCGAGCCGAGTGCA
>JAYTAJ010001305.1:0-5412 GCA_043737575.1 Myxococcales bacterium
ATCACGTCGAGCATGTCGCCGTCGCGCAGACCGTCGAGCGGCGTCGCGCCGTCGATCGCGCCGTCGATCGCGCGGCGCCCGATGTCGACCCAGAACACGTGCCACTCGCCCGAGGCGAGGGTGCGATCGACCAGCGCCACGTCGGGGGCGTCGCGGGTCGCGAAGCCGAGGCTGACCCGCTCCGGCGGCTCGAGCTCGAGCGACTTCGGCCGCGAGCGATCGATCAGCGTGGGGCTGGCGATCCGCGTCGTGGCGATCGCGCGCAGCGCGGCGAGGTACAGCGCGTGAATCGCGGCGTCGGGCGTCGCGTCGGCGAAGGCCGCGTCGATCCGCGCCTCGAGATCGACCGCGAACGGAAACGCGCGCCGCAGCAGCGCCAGGAGCTCTTCGCGCGTCGGCAGCAAGCTCGTCGAGCCTAGTCGGATCGCCGATCTTTCGCCACCGTGGCCCTCGGCGCCGTGGTGCGGCTATGCTGTCGGCGTGCGCGTGCTCCGGGTGACGATGTTCGCGATCGCGGTGGCGGCCTGCCGCGGCGATGCACCGTCACCGCCGCGCGCCGAGCCGACGGCGCTGCCCGCCGCCCAGGCCGCGACCACCGCGGCGGCGACCCGGCCCGACTCCGACGGCCACGCGCCGCTGATCGGCACCTGCGGCGCGGCGCCCGGGCCCGACGACGTCGACGCGCTGCTCGACGAGGCCGATCGCCAGCTCGAGGCCGGCGCGTGGGCCGACGCGTTCACCTGCGCCGACATGGCCGCGGATCGCGCGCCGCGATCGATCGAGGCCCACCACCTGCGCGCCGCCGCGCTGGCGGGCGCCGGCCACGACGCCGCGGCGTCGGTCGCCTACGGCATGGCGCTCGCGCTCGATCCCGAGGACGCCGAGACCTTGCGCGCGGTCGCCGACTTCTACATCAACGTCATCGCCGACAAGACCCACGACGCGACCGCGCTCGGGCTCGAGCTGGCGCGACGCGGCAGCGCGCGCGCCACCGCCCGACGCCGCGGCCAGGCCGATCTGCGCGGCCAGCTGGCGCTGCTCGAGGCGCAGGCCTGGAACGATCTCGGCCGCTCCGACGAGGCGGTCGAGCGCGCCGCCGCGGCGATCGGCTTCGACAGCGAGCTGATCGACGCGATCCACGAGCACGGCGTGGCGCTGTTCAACCTCAGCCGCTTCGGCGAGGCGATCGACGCCTTCGGGCGCGTGTTGACGGTCCATCCCGACGATGCCTACGCCCACAACCTGATCGCCCTGGCGTTCGAGGCGCTCGGCCGCGGCCGCGACGCCGAGCTGCACTTCGCGCGGGCTCGCTTCCTCGCGCCCGACGAGTTCGTCGCGCCGATCGTGATCAGCGCCGAGGAGATGCGCCTCGAGATCGATCGCGCGCTCGCGGCGCTGTCGCCCGAGCAACGCGGCCGCGCCGCCCTGGTGACGATCGAGGTCGCCGATCTGCCGGACCCGACCGATCTCGCGGGCGGCGAGACCCCGTTCCCGCCGACCATCCTCGGCCTCTACCGCGGGCTCGCGCTCGGCGAGGCGCCGGCGCCGGGCGAGCAGCCGCCGGCCCGCGCGATCATCCTGTACCGCCTGAACCTCGCGCGCGCGGTGCGGACGCGGGCCGAGCTGTCCGAGCAGATCGACCGCACGCTGCGCCACGAGCTCGGCCACCTCGACGGTCTCGACGAGGACGATCTGCGCCGCCGCGACCTCGAGTGACGCTTGCGCCCCGGCCGTTGATGTACCATCGCCGGGCCATGTCGGACCTTGCGATGGAGGCCGAGCTGCGTCGCGAGCGCAAGAAGCTCGAGCTGATGTCCGAGGCCGGCGCCGCGCTGTCGAGCGCGATCGATCTCGACTCGCTGCTCGCGCTGTTGATCGACAAGGTCACGCAGCTGATGGAGGCCGATCGCTCGACCCTTTACCTGTTGTCGGAGGATGGCCGCGAGCTGTGGTCGAAGGTGGTGCAGGGCGGGGCGATGCTCGAGATCCGGCTGCAGATCGGCGAGGGCATCGCCGGCTGGGTCGCGGGCTCGGGTGAGATCGTCAACATCGCCGACGCCTACCGCGACACCCGGTTCCAGCCCGCGGTCGATCTGCGCTCGGGCTACCGCACCCGCTCGATCCTGTGCGTGCCGATGCGCAACGGCCAGGGCGTCATCGTCGGCGTCGTGCAGGTGCTCAACAAGCGCGCCGACGACGGCGTGGTCGCGACGCTGGCCGACGTCGCCGAGCCCAGCGCCGCCGGCAACGGCCGCACCCGGTTCTCGCCGTTCTCGAGCGAGGATGAGGAGCTCCTGCTCGCGCTCGCCAGCCAGACCGCGGTCGCGATCGACAACTCGAAGCTCTACCTGTCGGTGCTCGCCAAGAATGCCGAGCTCGCCCGCGCGACCAGCGAGCTCGAGGAGCGGTCCCACGAGCTGAACGTCCTGTACGAGGTCGAGAAGGAGCTGTCGGCCGCGGTCGATCTCGACACCTCGCTGCAGCGGATCCTGTCGCGCGCGGCGTCGCTGCTCGGCGTCGAGGCCGGGACGATCGCGCTGCTTTCGCCCAACGGTGACGCCCTCGAGCTGCGCACCGTCCAGGGCCCGGCCGCCGAGCGCCTGCGCGGCACGCGCGTCGAGCTGGGCCAGGGGCTGCTCGGCTGGGCGGTGGCGCAGCGCGAGCCGGTGATCGTCAACCGGGTCAGCGACGATCCCCGCCACGCCGCCGGGTTCGCGCGCGAGCACGGCGTGGCGCCGCAGCGGCTGATCGTCGCGCCGATCGTGTCGGGCGATCGCGTGGTCGGCGCGATCGAGATGATCGACAAGCGCGGCGCTGGCTTCGACGACGCCGATCTCAAGCTCCTGGTGCTGATCGCGGGGCAGGTCGGCCAGGCGCTGGCGCTGGCGCGCAGCCGCGACGAGACCCGCGATCAAGATCGGCTGGCGTCGATCGGTCGGCTGATGGCGGGCGTGCTGCACGATCTCAAGACGCCGATGACGGTGATCTCCGGCTACGCGCAGCTGATGGCCCAGTGCGACGATGGCGAGCAGCGCGAGCGCTACGTCGAGAACATCCTGCGCCAGTTCGACATCATGGGCGGCATGACCCGCGAGGTCCTGGCGTTCGCGCGAGGCGATCGCGATCTGATGATCCGCCGCGTCTACCTGCACAAGTTCGTCGAGGAGGTCGTGACCCAGCTGCGCCACGGCTTCGCCGGCAAGCCGATCGCGATCGAGGTCGAC
Source organism: Myxococcales bacterium (assembly GCA_043737575.1). GTDB lineage: Bacteria > Myxococcota_A > Polyangia > Haliangiales > Haliangiaceae > UBA2376. The sequence goes on from JAYTAJ010001305.1 coordinate 3,225, forward strand.
CTCGGCTACGACGGCGTCGGCTACTTCGACGAGCAGAAGATGCTGCGCGTGCTGCACAACCTGGCGCGCAACTCGGCCGACGCGATGGACGGCGGCCACTTCTGGGTCCGCACCCGCGTCGAGGGCGAGTCGCTGGTGTTCGAGACCGCCGACGACGGGCCCGGGGTGCCGCCCGAGCTGCGCGGCCGGTTGTTCGAGCTGTTCGCGTCGGGGCGCAAGGGCGGCACCGGCCTCGGGCTCGCGATCGTGAAGAAGATCGTCGACGATCACGGCGGCACCGTGAGCTGCGAGACCGGCTCGACCGGGACGACGTTCACGGTCCGGCTCCCTCATCGCAACCATCGATCCGGTGAGCACGCGCAGGTCCGCTGATCGCGGTGCGCTGATCGTCGACGGGGTCACGCGGCGGTTCGGCGACCGGCTCGCGCTCGACGACGTCGGCTTCACGGTGGCGCCCGGCATGCTGTGCGGGCTGGTCGGCGGCAACGGCGCCGGCAAGACCACGCTCCTGCGGATCGTCGCCGGCTTCCTCGACGCCGATCGCGGCGGCGTGACGATCGACGGCGTCGACGTGACCCGGCGGCCGGTCGCGGCGGCGGCGCGGCGCGGCTGTCTGGTCGAGGGCGGACCGCTGCCGCCCGAGCTGGGCGTCGCCGAGTACCTGCGGCTGCGGGCCCGCCTGCGCGGCGCCGATCCGGCGCTGATCGCGGCGCGGCTCGACGAGGTCGGGCTGGCGGCGCGGGCCCGCGATCCGATCGGCGCGCTGTCGAAGGGCCTGCGCCAGCGGGTCGCGTGGGCCGAGGCGCTGCTCGGCGATCCGCCGGTGCTGGTCCTCGACGAGCCAGCGGCGGGGCTCGACGAGGAAGAGCGCGCCGCGGTGCGCGAGCGGCTGGCGGCGCTGCGCGGCGCGCGGGCGATCTTGTGGGCGAGCCACGAGCTGGCCGACGTCGATCTCGTCGCCGACGCGCTGGTGGTGCTGGTCGGCGGTCGCGTCGCGGCCGCGGGCACGCCGACCGCGGTGCGAGTCCAGGCCGGGGTCGCGGCCGACGCCAGCCTGCGCGCGGCGGTCGCGGCGCTGACCGGAGCCGCGCCGTGATGGCGATCGTCGTGATCGCGCGGATGCAGCTCGCGATCGCGCTGCGATCGCCGATGGCGTGGCTCACCGCCGCCGGCTTCCTCGTCCTCGAGGGCGTGTCGTTCGCGTCGCTGGTCGCGGTGCTCGCCGATCCGACGCGGCCGGCGCCGCTCGGCGCGGTGCTCGAGGGCCACTTCGGCGGCACGCTCCTGTCGTGGGCGATCCAGCTCACCGTGCTCGCGGCGCTGGCGGCGCGCGCCGCCGAGGATCGCCGCACCGGTCAGTGGGAGGCGCTGGTCGCGGCGCCGGTCGGCGAGGGCGCGGCGCTGGTCGGCACCTGGCTCGGCGCCCTCGCGCTGTACGCGATCCTGTGGCTGCCGACCATGCTGTACGTCGCGGCGCTCGCGATCTGGTCGCCGGTCGACGCCGCGATCGATCCCGGGCCGGTGATCGCCGGCTACCTCGGCGAGCTGGTGATCGGCGGCGCGGCGCTGGCGCTGGCGATCGCCGCGGGCGCGGCGGTGCGGCAGCCGATGGTGGCGACGGTCGCCGGCTTCGCGGTGCTGATGGCGTGGCTGGTGATCGGCGAGCTGCCGTCGCTGGTGCCCGAGCTGATCCGCGATCATCCGGGCCTGGTCGACGCGCTGCATCGGTTCGCGCCGCGGCCGATCGCGGTGCGGCTGGCGCGCGGCGACGTCCGCGCCGCGGATCTGGTGTGGCTGATCGGGCTGGCGGCGAGCGCCCTCGCGGCGGCGACCGCGCTGGTCGGCCTCGGGCGGCGACGGCGCGGCCGGGTCGGGCTCGGCGCCTATCGCGCGGTGCTCGCCGCGATCGCGGCGGCGCTGTGCGCGATCCTGGTCGAGCGGGGCGGCGTCGCGTGGGACCTGAGCCGCGCCGGCCGCAACCACCTCGCGTCCGGAACCCGGACAGCCCTCGCGGCGCTCGACCCCGACGACGCCGCGGTCACCGCGACCGTGATCCGCCCGGGCGTCGCGGCGTTCGATCCGCTGTACGACGAGGTCGAGCGGGTGCTGGCGCTGATGACGCGGGCCCAGCCGCGGCTGCGGGTGACGCGCTGGGATCCCGCCCGCGATCCCGGCGCGGTGCCGGCCG
>JAYTAJ010001306.1:0-2342 GCA_043737575.1 Myxococcales bacterium
CGATCATCTGGTCGAGGATCCGCGACATCCGATCGCCGGCGCGGGCGATGCGGTCGACCGCCTTCTCCAGCGCGGGATCCTGCACGTCGGCCGCGATCAACTCGGTGGACAGCGCGACCGCGGCCAGCGGATTGCGAAGGTCGTGGGCCGCGACGCCGACCAGCATGTCGTTGAAGCGGAGCGCGCGGCCCATCTCGTCGACCAGCCGCGATCGCGCGTCCTCGGTGATCCGGCGCAGCGACACGTCGGACAGGAGGCCGAGCAGCGCGGTGCGTCCGGCCGGGCCGTCGCGCTGGGTCCGTCCATCGGCGGCGATCCACTGCTTGGTGACGGTGCGGAACTCGTCGTGATAGGCGTCGCCGGTCGAGACGATCGCGGCGCCGACGTGGCGGGCACACGCCTCGCGATCCGCGGGATCGAGCGCCGCGACGTACGCCTCGAACGGCAGCTCGCGATGCGGCGCGAGGCCGAGCATCTCGGCGGCGCGGGCGTCGAGCTGCACCGCGCGGGTCTGGGCGTCGATGGCGAAGGCGCCGAGATCGGCCCCGGCCACCGCCGCCTGGATCCACTCGTGGGTCAGCATCACCGACTCGCTCCGCCGCTGCGCAGCTGGCGCGCGATCGATGCCAGCAAGGCGCCGCGCTCGAAGGGCTTCTTCAGGACGCCGCGCAGCCGGCCCGAGGGCTCGACGTCGGTCGGCGCCGCCGAGATCACGATCACCTTGGGATGCTCGCCGCTGAGCCCGTCGAGGAAGTCCCAGCCGTTCATGCCCGGCATCACCAGATCCAGGAGCACCAGATCGACCGGGGTCGCGTCGAGGATCGCCTGGGCCTCGACGCCGTTGGTCGCCTCGACGACGCGGTAGCCCTCGCGCTCGAGGACCGCACGGATCGCGTCGAGGACGTCGTGATCGTCATCGACGACCAGGATCGTTCCCGACGCGCGCGGCTCCATCGTGCCAAGCCTACCCGAAGTCCTGAAAACGCCACGGCTTTGGAACACCGATCAGAAATTTGGGGGGGTCGGGAAGGTCCGGGGGCCGATCCGCGTACCATGAACCAGAGGCCCCATGACCTTCGACATGCTCTCCCGTGAAGATGAGGCTCGTAACGAGCCGGCTCCGCCCGTCCAGATGCACCGCACCCTCGGGGCCAACGGGCTCGAGAACCCGGCCGACGTCCAGGCGGCGGCGGCGGCGGGCGCGACCGGCGCGGCGTCGCTGCCGCACCTCGACACCATCCAGCGCGCCTTCGGCGGCGGGCACGATCTGTCGGACGTCCGCGCGACGGTCGGCGGCACCGCGGCGGGCGCGTGCGATCAGATCGGCGCCGAGAGCTACGCCCAGAGCAACAGCGTCGCGTTCAAGCAGGAGCCGAGCGTGTGGCTCGCGGCCCACGAGGCGACCCACGTCGTGCAGCAGCGCGGCGGCGCGTCGATCCCCGACGGCGTCGGCCGCGCCGGTGACGGCCACGAGGTCCACGCCGATCGCGTCGCCGATCGCGTCGCGTCGGGCGGCTCGGCGGCGGAGCTGCTCGGCAGCGGATCGTCGACCGCGAGCAGCAGCGGCACCTCGGCGGTGCAGCGCTACACCGATCAGAACTACAAGGGCAAGGCCAGCAAGGCTGGCGACACCGGCAAGACCCTGGTGTCGCCCAAGCAGACCCTCTACGCCGAGACCTCGCTGGTCGCGAGCGCCAATGCCTCGCTCACCGGCGTGGGCACGAACGGCTCGCACATCAAGCTGGTCGAGGACACCGCTGACACCATCACCCAGAACGGCCACACCCTGAACCGGGTGCGGCCCGAGTGGGTGAGCCACGGCGCCAAGGACGGCAACCACGCGAACGTGTCGGGCGCCAACAGCGGCGGCGCCGACACCGAGGGCGCCACCTCGGGCGAGATGGCGCTGTGGACCGACTGTGGCAAGTCGTCGGGCGCGGTCACCGGCTCGACGCTCGCGGGCGATCGCAAGGTCGTCTACGACAAGAACGGCGTCGAGCAGACGTCGGCGGGCTTCGACGATCCGTCGCAGGTCTACAACAACACCACGCCGCACAACTTCTCGAATCAGGTCTACACCGACCTCATGCCCGGCTTCATGGCCGACAGCAAGCACGACAAGTACCTGGTGTCGGGCACGCACTACACCGAGGTGTCGGGCGTGAAGACCCCCACCAAGATCACCGGCGCGAAGCAGGCCAAGGTGTTGTACGCGCAGATGACGGCCGACGGCCGCGACGCCTTCGACAAGGCCGCGGGCACCAACCACTACGCCGACCCGAACGTCGGCGAGTCGTACACGATGGCGACCGAGGCCGACATGCCCGGCTACGCCGAGACCG
>JAYTAJ010001307.1:0-2342 GCA_043737575.1 Myxococcales bacterium
GTCGGCTGATCGGTGCCCTGCATCGCCGACGCACCCGCGGCGCCGTCGCCGCCACGGACGCCGATCGGGACGCCCGGGGTACCGCCGTTGCCGCCCGACGCGGCGGCGTTGGTGGCGCTGCCGTCGCCGCCGCTCACGCCGGGGCCGGCGCCGCCGCCCGCGCCGCCGCCGCCCGCGCCCGCGCCGCCATTGGCGGACAGCCAGCCGCCGCCGGTGATCGTCGGCGCCTGCAGATCGATCTGCCCGCCCGAGCCGCCGCCCGGCCCGGCGACGCTCGAGCCGCAGCCCGCGCCCGCGGTGCCGCCGCCGCCGCCGGCCCGGACGCCCCCCGACACCACGATCGCGGTCGTCGCGAAGAGGAAGATCGCGCCGCCACCGCCGCCGCCGATCGGATCGGTCACGCATGACCGCGCCCCCGATCCGCCACCCGAGCCGCCGCGCAGCACGCCGGTGACCGCCGCGGTGATCGATCCACCGCCTGCGCCGCCGGTCGCCGGATCGTCGCCGCCGACGTTGCCACCGCGGGCCCCGGGCGAGGTGTAGCCACCGCCGCCGCCGCCCGAGTCGCTGCTGGCGTTGGTGGTGCTGATGCCGCCCGGGTGCGGCCCCATCCCGGCGATGCTACCGCTGGGGCCGGGCCGCTGCAGGTTGGCGCTGGCGTCGATCACGCCGAGCACCTGCACCGTGCCGCCGGCGACGATCGCCAGGGGGTTGTTGCCGCGCGCCGACAGCGTCTGCCCCACCGGGATCGTCAGATCGTCGACGTGGAGGATCGCGACGGTGCCGCCGAGCAGCATCGTGCCGCTGGTGATCGTCACGCCGATCGGCAGCGGCTGGTCGGCGGTGAACGCCGTCGTGTTGATCGCGGTCGCCGTGGTGATCGTCCAGTCACCGGTGCCCGGCGTCGCCTCGGCCGGGGTCAGGTACGCGACCACGATCGGCCCGGGTGCATCGATCGCCACGTCGGTCGGCGCGTCGGTCGGCGCGTCGACATCGGCGACGTCGATCGGCGTGTCGTGGTCGGCGACGTCGACGCCGCCGCCGTCGTCAGGCGCGTCGATCGCCGTCGAGATTCCCTGCGGATCGAAGCGACACGCCGCGAGCGCGAGCAGGGTCACGGCCGGAAGGATCAGGTGCCGCATCATGCCTCTGCCGCGCATCGTACACGACCGCGCAGCCGCGCCGCGCGCCTACTTCTTCGCGACGGTGTTGCCGACGCCGAGGCGCGACACCTTCGGCGCCTTCTTGGTGTGGCCCTTCTGGTAGGTCACCGCGTTGCCGCTGCCGGTGACGACGATCTTGTCGGCGGCGGCGATCGCGACCTTGTTGCCGCTGCCGTTCACGACCACCTTCTCGCAGCCGCCGGTCGCGGTGATGGTGTTGTCGGCGCCGTTGATCGTGATGCGGCCGCCGTCGCCGCAGTCGAGCGTCAACGTCGCGCCGCCGTCGTTGATCACGTGCTCGGGCGCATCAGCCCAGGCCGCGAGGGGGAAGGCCACCAAGACGAGCATCAAGGCGAGGTGCTTCATGGATCAAGGATAGCCGGGATCGCGGAAAACGATCGTAGGCTCCTCGCGATGTTCGCCCCACCTGTCGACGACGCCCGCGTCGTCGCTTCGGCCCTGGATCGCTACACCGACGCCGCGGTCGCCGCCGCCGCCGCGCTGACCGCCAACGGCGAACGCATCGACGATCACCAGGTCGTGGTCGAGCGCGTCGCCACCGCCGCGACCGACGCCCGGGCCGCGCGCTCGCTGATCGCCGCGCTCGACGCCCACCCCGACGGCGACGCCGGGTTCCGCGATCCCGCGTGCGCCGCGATCGCCGATCTCGCGCGCAGCGCCCGCGCCTGCCTCGATCCGATCGCCGACGAGCTCGGCCTGCCCGACGACGCCTACCCGCCCGAGGTCCGCGCCGCGCTGCGCCGGGTCGGCCGCGAGGACGTGGTGCGCGCGATCGGCCGCGCCGTCGCCGCCGCCCGCGGCAAGAACCCGTGGCCGCTCGAACCGACGCTGGCCGAGGTCCGCGCCAGCGTGCGGCTGTTCGCCGATCGCGAGATCGCGCCCCACGCCGAGCACATCCATCGCCACGACGACCTCGTGCCCGATCGCTTCATCACCGCGATGGCCGACCTCGGCTACTTCGGCCTGTCGGTGCCCGAGGCCTACGGCGGTCACGAGCTCGGCAATCTGGCGATGATCCTCACGACCGAGGAGCTGTCGCGGGCGTCGCTGGCCAGCGCCGGATCGCTGATCACGCGCCCCGAGATCCTCGCCAAGGCGCTGCTCGCGGGTGGCACCGAGGCGCAGAAGCAGCGCTGGCTGCCGCTCTTGGCCGCGGGC
>JAYTAJ010001308.1:0-5408 GCA_043737575.1 Myxococcales bacterium
CCCGCCGCGCCCGCCGCGCCCGCCACGCCCGCCGCGCCGACGCCCGCGACCGGGCCGGTGGTGGCCGCGCTCGAGCTGACCGGAGAATGGAGCGAGTGCTCGGGAGCCGGCGGGTACCACGCGTCGCTGGCGATCGGCGGGCTCGCGATGAAGCGACGCAGCTACGTCCACGCGGGCGGACACGCGAGCTATGCGCGCTTCGGCACGGAGCAGGTCGGCGCGGGCCAGCTGCCCGCGTCGGGTTGGTTCGTCGGCGAGGTCGTCCTGGTCGCGCGGGTCGACGAGGATCACGACGACAACCCCGACTCGACCGGCTCGGGCTGGTGCCTCGACGGGATGCCGCGGTTCGAGGGCGAGGTGGCGCGGTTGTGGAGCGCGCGCGACGAGGCCGACGCGCGGGCCCAGGCGCGCGCGGGCGTCCCGGCGACGGCCCCGATGTACTCGGCGCGGTGACGCGGCGATCAGCGGAGCAAGAGCGTGGCGTCGCGGCCGATGGCGGCGCCGTCGGCGTCGCGGCTGCGCGCGCTCGGGCTCTTGCCGCGGAAGCACGGCAGGCTGTCGGGCGGCAGGTCCCAGGTCCAGTGGCGGTAGTCGGGGCCGCGCGACTCGAGCTCGGCGCGCGCGACGTGATCGGGGATCGCGAACCAGTCCTCGCGACCTGGCACCAGCGCGACCCACCTCGTGTCGCCGTCGATGATGACCTGCTCGATGATGTGGTACTCGGCGATCCTCGGCATGACGGCGACGCTACGGGCGGATGCGCGCCGGGGCCACTTTTCGCCCGATGCTGCATGTCGGCAGATGTGCGTCGACCGGGTTTTGCCTGACGGTCGAATGATGATGCGCGATTGGCGTAGATCCGATGCATGGCATTGTAGCGTACCAAACAGCGGGAGATTGGTGCCTGCGTGTGGAGCGCTAGACTGCCCGCATGAAAACTGCCTATGTGGTGTGTGTGGCAATGGTGGTGTCGTGCACGTCGGAGGCGGCGGATGACGACGAGGAGCGGCGGCGACCGCGGCGTGACGCGGCGGTGACCGACGCGCGGATCGTCGATGCGATGGCGGCCGATGCGACGACGACCGACGCCCGGATCGTCGACGCGGCGATCGCGATCGACGCGGCGCCGCCGCCGACCGACGCCGCGGTGGTGGCGGCGGTGGCGAACCTGACGGTGCGCCTGGTCCCGGCGGCGGGCCAGACCGGCACGCAGACGGTGAACTTCGCGATCCCGCTGCCGCCCGGTCAGCTGACGCAACCGCTGGTGCGCGTGCTGCGCGCCGGCACGCCGCTGGCGGCGTATCGCCGTGGCCTCGCGACGTACCCCGACGGCTCGCTGCGATCGGTCCAGGTCCAGGTCGCGCTGGCGATCAGCGGCGAGGTCACGCTCGACATCGAGCTGGGCGGCGCGGTCGGCCCGACGCTGGCGGCGGTCGCGATCCCCTCGACCCTGATCGTCGCCGACGGCAGCCAGGGCCCGAAGGTTGCCGCGGTGCTGCCGTCGCGCTGGCTGGCGGCGAGCGGCGTGGCCGGTCCGATGGTCGCGCGCGCCGATCTGGTGGGCAGTCCACTCGACGCCTGGACGGGCGTCTGTGACTACGCGCGATGGAACACCGCGGCATTCAACGCCGCGAGTGGCAATCGCGAAGCATGGCTGTTCGATCGGGTGACAGCGATGTACCGCGGCTACGTGATGACCGGCGATCCGTCGCCGCTGAGCTCGGGCTATCGCGAGGCGTCGATCTACCGCAACGGGATCACCGGCACGGGCACCGCGACGCGCATCGGCGTGCCGGGCGCGTCGGCCGACCTGAAGTACCACTACAGCCAGGGCCTGGCGCTGCACTGGTTGTTGACCGGCGACGATCGCTTCCGCGAGGCGGCGGAGAACGTCGCGATCCGCGCCCACGCGCTGTGGACCGACCCCGGCTACGCCGGCGGCGCCGACTTCTGGACCGAGCGCCACGCCGGCTTCGCGCTCTTGGCCTACGAGTGGGCGGCGATCGTGTCCGACGATCAGGCGGCGACGTTCCGCGGCTGGGGCGACGTCGCGACCGACGCCTACCTCGACACCCAGGAGACCTGGCCGGCGAGCTGGACCGACACCACCGCGCGCTGCTTCGCCCACACCGCCACGGCCCACGGCGAGAGCTACGGTACCAACGGCTGTAGCCCGTGGATGAGCGCGATCCTCGCCGACGCCCTCGAGGTCCACGCGATGCGCGCCGACACCACGCGGACCCGGGCCGGCCTGGTCCGCATGGGGCGCATCATCGCCCGCGACGGTCGCGACGCGACCGGGCGGCCGTACTACTGGATGGGCCTCGGCACCGCCGCCGACATCCCCGACGACTACGACGAGCACTGGGGCGAGTCGGCCTACGTCGTCGCGATGGCGTGGCACCACGGCGGGCGCACCGACACCGCGCTGCGCACCGCCGCCGACGCGCTGGTCACCGGCCTGCGGACGCGCGGCGAGGCCGGGCAGCTGCGCAGCTTCAACTGGCAGTGTCGCTCGGCGGTGGCGACGCCCGCTTACTTGCGGTGACCGCCGCGGGAACACCGCGGCAGCGACGGGCGTTGATCGCACGATGCCCACGCTCGCGCTCGCCGCGCTCGCCCTCGGCGCCGTCGCCCTCGGGTGGGGCCGCGCCGGGTGGCCGGCTCACGCGCTGGTGCGCGGCCACCTCGGCGACGTCGCCGCGACGATGCTGGTGTACGCGATCGCGTCGAGGCTGACCGCGCGCGTGCTCGGGCGCGCCGCGATCGCGGCCGTGGTCGCCGTCGCGATCGAGCTGGCGCAGGCGGTCCACGACGGCGGCGGCGGCCTCGCGGGCGAGCTGGTGATCGGCGCGTCGTTCGATCCCTGGGATCTGGTCGCGTACGCGCTCGGCATCGGCGTCGCGGTGGCGTGGGATCGCCGCGGCCGCGCCGCCTGATCACGGCGCGGTGGCGAGGGCGCGGCCGAGGCGGACGACGCGCTCCCAGCCCTGGCCGGCGGCGAGCGCGCGCAGGCCGGCGTCGAGCAGCACCGCATCGGCGGCGACCTCGGGGTAGTTGCTGAGCTCGATCGATGTGAGGGCCCAGCGTCGCGCCGCGGGCTCGTCGCCGCGCGCCGCGGCGTCGGTCGCGAGCAGGTAGGCGATGCGCTCGGCGCGATCGCGCAGCCCCGGGCTGGCGGCGGCGGGCACCAGCGCCAGCGCGTCGGTGAGGGCGCGACGGGCGACGTCGGGGCGGCCGGCGCCGAGCAGCGCCTCGCCGAGGTGGCCGAGCAGCGACAGCGTCGGATCGCGGGTCGCGGGCGTCGACGGTGGCAGGCCGTCGAGATCGCGGATCAGCGCGGTGCGCACCCGCGGCTGGTCGAGATCGTGGTGCGCGGTCTCGGTCCACGCCGCGGCGAGCAGCACCGCGACGCGGCGGCCGAACCCGGCGCGCAGCACCGGCAGGAACTGACCGTCGCGGGCCCGGGCCAGGCTGGCGAGCTGCTCGAGCGCGGGGCGGTCGGCCGCGGGCCCGTCCAGCGCCGCGGCGAGGGCGGCGGTGGCGGCCCGGCGATCGCCGAGCTCGTCGGCGGCGATCACCGCGAGGCGCACCGCGGGCCAGGTCGCGGCGGTGCGGCGATCGAGGCGCGCCAGGTGGGCGCGCGCGTCGGCGGCGCGATGGCTCGCGAGCGCCAGCGCCGCGGCGTCGAGCTCGGACGGCGGCGCCGCGACCGGCACCGCGCCCGCCACCGCGATCGACGTGATGCGCGCGGTCGCCGAGGTCATCGCCGCGAGCTCGCCCGCGCCGATCGACAGCGCCCAGTCGCCGATCGGGCTCGGGGCGACGTCGAGATCGATCGTCATCGGCCGACCGTCGGCGGTGATCGCACAGCGGGCGCGGCGCGTGCCCGGCACGATCGCGAGCTCGAGGTGGACCGCGACCACCTCGTCGCTGTCGGGCAGCGGCGCGTAGCGCTCAAGGCCGCTCGGGTAGGTGCCCGTGCACGAGTATCCGCGGCGATAGAACCGACCGCCGCCGCGCGCGCCGATCTCGACCGCGATGCCGCCCGGCCCGCCGTCGCGGGGCGCGAGCCGCACCACCAGGCTGCCGGCCCACTCCATCCGCGTGACCTCGGCGTCGACGGTGACGACGATGCCGTGGGCGCCCGCGACCAGCGCCAGCGTCGCGACCGCGCCGCGGGTCAGGGTCTCGATCGCGAGCTGGCGCGCGCCCGGCACGACGTGGGCGAGCGACGGATCGGCGATCCGCCACGCCGGATCGAGGCCGTCGGCGCCGAACACCACGCGCAGCGCCGCCGGCACCTGGGCGCTCAGCGTCGCCAGCCGCGCGGTGTCGTCGACGGTGAGCGCCAGCGCGGACGCGCGCAGCCGGGCGATGCGATCGCGGGCGTCGATCAGCGCGACGTGGGCGAGATCGTCGTCGATCGCGGCGAGCCAGGCGTCGACCCGATCGCGATCGGTCGCGGCCGGGAGCTGCGCGATCGCCTCGAACGTCGCCGCGGCCGGCAGCCCGGCGGCGGTGAGCAGGGTCGCGACCCGGCGCAGCGTGTCGGCCTTCACCGCCGGCGATCCGGTCAGGGTCGCGACCCGCTGCAGCGCGTCGGCCGCGGCCTCGACCTGGCCGATCCGCGCGAGCTGCTCGGCGCGCCGCCGCGCCGCGGCGATCGACGGATCGAGATCGTCGGCCGGGCTCGCCGGCGGCCGCGCCACCTTCGCGACCGCGCGCGGCGGGATCGCGGTGGCGCCGCCACCGAGGATCCACGCGCCGGCCTCGCCGGGCAGGCGCGCGACGAGCTCGTCGGCGGCGTCCCCATCGGTGTCGATCACCGCCTGGGCGTCGAGGCCGCTCACGACCCGCACCGCGAAGTCGCCATCGGCCGCGCCGAGCATCACCAGCAGGTTCGGTCGCTCGGGCGCGAGGCCGATGCGGGCGATCACGTCGCGCTGGCCATCGCCGTCGACGTCGGCGACCCGCACCGGCCACACCTCGGGGAAGTGGCGCGACGCCAGGCGGTGCGACGCCTCGCCCGACACCCCCGGCAGCTCGACGTGGCGGACGACCGTCAGGCGATCGCCCGCGAGCCCGAGGACGTAGAGCCCCGCGGGCGCGCCGAGCGGTCGATCGGCCGGCAGGTCGCGGACGTTGGGATACACGTCGAGCTTCAGCGCCGCGAGGCGCGCGCCGCCGCGGCCGTCGGGCCCGAGATCGGCGAGCGCGCCGACCAGGCCGAGCCGCACCCGATCGTGGACCCGCAGCGTGCCGTCGGGATCGGCGCGGAGCAGGCGGACCTCGTAGCCGCGCCACTCGCCGATCGACACCACCAGCTCGCGGCGGCCGTCGCCGTCGAGATCGCCGCCGATCGCGTCCCACACCTCCGACCCGGTCGGCATGACGTCGTGGCGCCA
>JAYTAJ010001309.1:0-5407 GCA_043737575.1 Myxococcales bacterium
CGTCGGTGACCGCGGCGCCGGCGATCGCCGCGGCGGCGAGCTCGGTCGACGGCTCGACCGCGACCAGCTTGGGCTTGTCGACCGGCGGGACCTTGCGCACCGGGGGGCGTCGGAGCTCGTCGCCGCGCAGCGCGCTCTTGATGTCGCGGATGGCGCCGCCGATCTGGGTGTCGCTCTCGATCGTGTCCTGGAACTCGCGGGTCTGCTTGCGCAGATCGCGGATGCCCTTGGAGAGTTGCTTCGCCGCCTCCGGCAGCTTCTCGGGGCCGAGGAAGAGCAAGGCGACTACCAGGATCACGAGGATCTCGGTCATGCCCATGCCAAACATCGGGCGCAGCATAGCACCGCGCGGCCGGGCGGCGATTGCCCGCGGTCAGTAAGGGCGCTGGCCGCCGACGTTGCCGCCGGGGCCGTAGTTGCACACCACCGTCGAGCCGTACTGCAGGCCGGCGCAGTCGTAGAGCGCGCAGCCGACCTTCGTCGTGGCGCGCCACACCACCTGCGTGTAGTGCCCGCACACGCCGCTGCAGCTGTTGGCGGCGTAGTTGTAGCTCGCCTCCTCGGCGACCCACAGCCGCACCGCGTCGGTGCCGCTGGCGCCGCCGCCCGAGCCGTAGATGTTCTCGCCGACGTAGGTCGGGTAGGTGTCGCTGCGGCCCGGGTTGTGATCGATGAGGCCGATCGGCGCGGTGGCGTCGCGGCACTGGCGGGCCCAGGCGTCGGCGATCACCGCGAGCGCGGGATCCCACGCCAGCGGCGGCACGCCGACCGCGGCGCGCGCGGCGTTGTGAGCGGCGACGGTGCCCTCGAGGCCGGGTGGCTCGCCGGTGACGGTCGGCGCGTCGATGCCGGGGCCGCCGTCGCCGCCGCCACCGCCATCGGGATCGTCCGCGTCGTCGGCACCGCACGCCGCGATCAAGACCACAGCCATCGCCAGGGCGCGCATCGCGCGATCCTCGCGCGCGCATCGTCACGGGTCAAGCGTTGACAGCGCGGCGAGACCTGCCCAGGCTCGCCGCCGATGCGCCGTCTCCCGCTCGTCGTGCTGTGCGCCGCGACGTCGGCGCGCGCCCAGCCGGTGACCGGCACGACCGAGACGATCGTGATCGTCGATCGCGGCCCGCGCGGCGGCCCCGACGATCTCACCAGCGACGATCCCGAGGCCCGCGATCGGCGCCGCGGCCTGGCGGCGTCGGAGTTCGTCACCGTCATCCACATCGACGAGCGCGAGGGCGAGACCCGCGGCGTCGCCGAGGCGGTCGGCGCGACGGTCGGCGCCGACACCCGCGTGCTCGGCGGGCTCGGCAGCTTCTCGTCGATCGCGGTGCGCGGCGCCGCGCCCGGCCACACCCAGCTGTCGATCGACGGCGTGCCGCTGTCGCGCCTCGGCTCGGTCACCGCCGATCTGTCGCGCTACGAGCTCGACAGCTTCGACACGATCGAGCTGTACCGCGGCGCGGTGCCGGTCACGCTCGGCGGCGCTGGCGTCGGCGGCGCGCTCAACCTGGTGACGCGGGTCGGCCGCGCGCCGACCGGCGAGCGCTGGCGGCTCACGCTCGGCGGCGGATCGTACGGCGCCCGCAGCGCGCGGCTGCGGTTCGGCGACGGCGATCCCGACGATCGGGCCGGCATCGCCGCCGAGGTCGGCTACGCGGGCGCCGACGGCGACTATCCGTTCTTCGACGACGGCGGCACCAACCTGTCGCCGGCCGACGACCGCACGTCGATCCGCGCCAACAACGGCTACGATCAGCTCGACGCCTTGGTCCGCGCCGCGGGGCGCCAGGGCGATCGGCAGTGGCAGCTCGGCGTCCGCGGCGTCGGCAAGCGCCAGGGCGTGCCCGGCAACGGCTGGGATCAGGCGCTCGCGACCAGCCTGTCGACGATCGGCGGCACGATCGACGGCTCGATCGCGGTCGACCAGCCGCGCGCGATCGCGGGGCTGACCGCGACCGCCACCGGCTTCGCGACGGTCGAGGCCCAGGCGTTCCGCGATCCCGACGACGAGATCGGCCTGGCGCGCGAAGATCGACGCTACCTGACGATCGGCGGCGGCACCCAGCTCGCGGCGCAGTGGCGACGCGCCGCGCATCGGATCAGCGGCGCGGTCGAGCTGCGCGGCGATCACTACGGCGATCGCGAGGTCGGCGACGCGATGCCGATCGCGACCGCGGGCGCGCGGTTCGGCGCCGCGGTGGCGGTGTCCGACGACGTCGGCCTGGCCCAGCACCGCGTCGCGCTCGAGCCGGCGCTGCGGCTCGAGGTCCTGCGCACCACGTCGCTGGTCGATCCGTCGTCGGGCGGCACCGTCGCGTCGGCGCCGCGCGACGAGCTCCTGTGGAGCCCGCGGCTCGGCGCTCGGGTGCTCGCCACCGACGCGCTGGCGATCAAGGCCAGCGTCGGTCGCTACGCCCGCGTGCCGACCGCGCTCGAGCTGTTCGGCGATCGCGGCTTCATCGTCGGCCGCCCCGATCTGCGCAGCGAGCACGGCTGGAGCGGCGACCTCGGCGTGGTCTTCGCGCCCGCCGCGGCCCACGGTCCGATCGATCGGATCTACGTCGAGGCGGCCGGGTTCCGGTCGCGCCCGGTCGACGTCATCACGCTGGTCACGACCGGCGGCCTGGTGACGCGGCCGGTCAACCTCGCGGGCGCCGACCTCGGCGGCGTCGAGCTGGCGGCGACGATGCGGGCGTGGCGCGCCGTGTCGCTCACCGGCAACTACACCTGGCTCGACGCACGCCAGCGGTCGTCGCAGCCCAGCCTCGACGGCAAGCAGCTGCCGGGACGACCGACCCACGCCGCGTACCTCCGAGTCGACGCGGCGCGGCGCTGGCGCGGGCGGCTCGGCGCGATCTTCGCCGACGCGACCTACCAGACCGGCAGCTTCCTCGACGAGGCCAACCTCGCCGCGGTGCCGCAACGCTTCCTGCTCGGCGTCGGCGTCAAGCTCGAGCTCAACGCCCACCTCCAGCTCGGCGTCGACGTGAAGAACCTGCTCGACGATCGCATCGAGCAGGTGCCGCTCGATCCGCCGCCGCGTCCGGATCTCGCCGAGGTGCCGCGCTCGATCTCCGATCTCGCCGGCTTTCCGCTGCCGGGCCGCGCGCTCTACCTCCGCGTCGATCTCACCTACTGATCCGCACCGTATATAGGAGCGCTCACGGTCGTGGTCACTCGGGTGGGGTGCTCACGCCCGGCGCGGATCACGGCGGTCGCCTTACATCGCCCGCACTCGCCTTCCTCGACGCACGCGAGCCCACGACGACGCAGAGGCAAAACGCCGCTCGTGATCCGCGTCAAGTGCGACGCGCTGTCACGACCGCGCGTCTCGCCGCGACACTGCGCGAATTCCCGTCGAGCATCGTCGCTGACAGGCCGTGACACCCCGATCACCACGCCTGTCGTCCCGGTGCGCCTTGTCAGCCGCGTGACCCCACGTCGGGGTCAGGTCGCTTACCAATCGCGCGAACAATGCGCGGTCGAGGTCGCGATCGCACATGTCGGTCTGGCAACTCGCGTCGACGGGCGCACGCGCGGCGCGCGCCCCCCGAGGAGCGTTCATCGCCTTGGCACCGCGCGTGAAGTAGGTCGCGGCACCACGGAGGTAACGACAGATGAAGCGCTCTCTCTTCGCGATCGGGTTGGCGGCGACGACGCTCACGGGTTGTATGGTCGGTGAACCCGGCCTCAGCCTCGATGATCAACTTTCGTTCGAGGAGTTCAGGACCCTCGCCTACCACGAGCCGTGGCAGGACGGCGTCTACATCATCAACGGCGACACGCCCGTCCTCGACGACAAGGCGCTGTACGAAGCGTGGGAGGCGATCTACGGCGGGGCCGAGCTGATCGTGAACACGTCGGGCGGTGTCCCGACCAAGTGGACCGACGTCCAGAAGCTCAACCTCACCTACTGCATCAGCGACAGCTTCAACGCCAACAAGGCGACGATCGTCGAGGCGTTCCGCCAGGCCACCGATCTCGGCTGGGAGACGATGGGCAACGTCAACTTCGTCTACGTCCCGGCCCAGGACGCCAACTGCACCGCGTCGAACACCAACGTCGTGTTCGACGTGCGCCCCGTGAACTCGGGTGGGCAGTACCTCGCGCGCGCGTTCTTCCCGAACAACCCGCGCTCGAGCCGCAACGTCCTCGTCGACAACACCGCGTTCCAGCCCAGCGGCTGGCCGCTGAAGAACATCGTCGGTCACGAGCTCGGCCACGCGCTCGGCTTCCGCCACGAGCACACCCGGCCCGAGTCGGGCACGTGCTTCGAGGACAACAACTGGAGCCCGCTCACGCCGTACGACTCGGCCTCGGTGATGCACTACCCGCAGTGCAACGGCACGTCGAACAACCTCGCGTTCACCCAGCGCGACGCCGACGGCATCGCCGCGCTGTACGGCGCCCCGGGCGGCAACCCGCCGCCGCCGCCGCCGCCGCCGGGTGGCAGCCAGACCTGGAGCGGCAGCGTGACGCTCGGCCAGCTGCGCCTTCTCGGGGGACCGATCGGGGTGCGGGTCGGCACGACGCTCACCGTCACCATGACCGGCAGCGGTGACCCCGATCTCTACGTGCGGTTCAACAGCGCGCCCACGACCTCGCGGTTCGCGTGCCGCCCGTACCTCGACGGACCGACCGAGACCTGCAATCTCACCGTCCCCAGCGGAGCCACCTCGTTCTACGTCTCGGTCCGCGGCTACACCGCGGCGACGTACAGCGTGACCGCCACGTACACCGCACCGTGAAGGTGCGAACGCCGCCGCGAGGTCACTCTCGCGGCGGCACGCAGTACACCTCGGCGACGACCTCGATCGCCTGCGAGGTGGACGTGTTGCGGTAGTCGCAGCGCCAGCTCGAGGCGGCCTGCGGATCGACCAGCCCGAGTGGGCGCGCCGCGACCAGCTCCGCCATCCACATCGGATCGGCGTAGCAGCCTCCGGTGATGACCAGGTCGCGCGCGCGCTCGCAGCTCGCGACCACCGAGGCGAGCTGGCCCGCGCCGACCGAGACCCGGGCCTCCTTGCGCGACAGATCGATCTTCGCGGCGTAGGCGCCCGGCGGCCCCGCCGGACCTTTCGGGCCTTGTGGGCCCTGCGGCCCCTGGAGGCCTTGAGGTCCTTGCAGCCCCTGGATGCCCTGCGGTCCCTCGGGCCCTGACGGTCCGGGCGCGCCCGCGGGGCCGATCGGTCCCTCGGGGCCGGAGCCGGCCGGGCCGGGTGGACCGAAGGGCCCGGGCGGGCCCGCGACGCCAGGTGGTCCCTCGGGGCCGACCGGGCCGGTCAAGCCCGCGTCGGGGCCGAGGGCGGCGAGGGCGAGCGCGACCTTCTTGGCGTCGACCGCGGTGCCGGTCCGCTCCATCGCCTCGAGGCGGCCCTCGGCCTCGGCGAGCCGTCGCTTGAGCTCGTCG
>JAYTAJ010001310.1:0-2340 GCA_043737575.1 Myxococcales bacterium
CAGATCGCACAGCGACTGCACCACGCCCGAGCGATCGTCGATGTCGCGCCGCAGATCGAGCGCCTCGCGGAACTGCGCGATCGCCGCCTTGAAGTTGCCGGAGTCGTGATGGACCCGGCCGATGTTGGCGAGCGACAACGCGATCGACCGGCGATCGCCGAGCTTCTTGCGCAGCGCCAGGGCCTGGCGGTGGAAGTCGAGCGCCGAGCCGTAGGCGCCGCGCATCCAGTGGACCCGGCCGATGTCGTCGAGCGTCGACGCGATGCCGCGATCGTCCTTGGCCTGCGTGAACAGCTCGTTGCCGCGCCGCAGGTGGCTCATCGCCGGGTCGTACTGACCCTGGCGCCGCAGCACCCGGGCGATGCGGCTGTGGGCGGCGCCGGCCTTGCCCTGGTTGTCGAAGCGCCACGCCAGATCGAGCATCTCGTTGAAGCGCTCGAGCGCGAGCGTGGTCTCGCCGATCAGATCGAGGACGTCGCCGAGGTTGTGCAGCGCGTCCATCCGCGCCGGCGAGTCGTTCTCGCCGAGCAGCGCCAGGCCGCGCTCGTACAGGCCGCGGGCCTCGTCGGCGGCGTAGCGGGCCCGCGCCCGATCGGCGCCGAGCAGGTAGCAGCGCGCCGCCTTGCGCTCGTCGCCGCCGCGCTCGTAGAGGCCGGTCAGGAACTCGAGCTGCTCCTCGCCCTTGTCGGACATGCGGGCCTCGAGCCACTGCGCCGCCGCGAGGTGGTAGCGGGCGCGGCGGCCGGGCTCGGTCGACGTCACCACCAGATCGCGCTCGAGGTTGTGCTTGAAGATGATCTCGACGTCGCCGGCGACGGTCGAGTCGACGGTGTCGAGCACCAGCAGGTAGTCGCGATCGGCGAGCCCGAAGATCAGATCGCCGATGCGGCGCCGCACGCTCTCGCCCTCGCCCCACTCGAGGTCGAGCGGATCGCGCACCTGCTGCGGGCCGCCGTCGAGCCGGGTCAGCGCGACCGCGGCCGACAGCCAGAACACGTTGCCGAACACCGCGGCCTTCTCCAGCAGATCGCGCTCGTCGGGCTCGAGCGCGGCGATGCGCGCCTCGATCGCCTCCTCGATGCTGATCGGCAACTCGGTCGCCAGCGCGGCGTTGGCGTCGAGCTTCCACAGCGGCCCGGTGGTCGCGTCGATCGCGCCGCTGGCGAGGTAGAGCCGCACCAGCTGCTCGAGGAAGTGCGGGTTGCCGCCGGTCTGCTCGATCGCCGCCGACACCAGCTCGTCGGGGATGCGGCCGCACTGCGCCAGCAGGTTCTTGAACATCGCCTCGGCGTCATCGGGCTCGAGGTTGCGCAGATCGACCCGCTCGTGATCGACCGCGCCCTGGCCCCAGCGCGCGCTGCGCACCATCATCTCGGGCCGGGTCGCGGCGACGATCACGACCGGCGATCCGCCGAGCCCGGTCGCCAGCTCGGTCAGGATGCCGAGGGTCTCGTCGTCGGCCCACTGCAGATCGTCGAGCACCAGCACCAAAGGCGTGCGCGCGGCGTCGAGCTCGATCAGCCGGCGCAAGACGGTGCGGGCGACGTCGTCGCGGTGGCGGGGATTCTCGGCGAGCACCTGGAGGAACGCCGAGGCCGGGAAGTCGAGGCCGACGAAGCTGCCCAGGCAGTGCAGCACCTCGGCGGTGGCGGCGCCGCCGAAGATCGCGCCGACCTGGTCGGTGACCCGTCGCGCCGCGTCGGCCGCGCCCGCGACGACGCCGAACCGATCGCGCAACAGCGAGCCGAGCGCGCTCATCCGCTCGCCGGTCACGGCGCGACCGTGGCACACCCGGATCGGCCGCGGCAGCTCGCGCACCAGCTCGGCGATCAGCCGGCTCTTGCCCGTGCCCTGATTGCCGACGATCGTCACCAGCTGCGGCGCCTGGAAGTCGACCGCGCGCGTCACCACGTCGCGCAGCACGCCGAGCTGATCGCCGCGCCCGACCAGCGGCGAGCGCACGCCGCGGACCTCGATCGTCGCGGCCGGCGGCGCCTCGTCGACCCGCGATGGCCGCCGCGCGCGGGCGTCGGTGCCGACCGCGCTCGGGATCGGCGGCGGCGGCAACGGCGGCGGCTTGACGATCGGCTTGGGCTCGCCCGCAGCCGTCATCGATGGCGGCTTGGCGTCGCCCGATCCAGCCGGTTGATCAGTCACTCGGCCGGAAAGGTACCTTCGCTCACACGTTCGCCGCAAGGGTGCGGCGATTTCCTCGGTGCCGTCATGACAACGCGCGCGCAACCGCGTTACCCTCGCCGTCGGATGGTCCGCATCGCAGCGATCGTCGCTGGCTCGGTCGCGCTCGGCTTCCTGGCCGCCTGTCCGACGATCGATCTCGGT
>JAYTAJ010001311.1:0-27520 GCA_043737575.1 Myxococcales bacterium
GAGCTGATGAGCGCGATACACCGTGCCGAACCCGCCGCGCGCCACGACTTCGTCGAGCCGGAACCGCCCGGGCAGCACGACGCCGATCAGATCGTCGCCGCCGTCGCGCGGCGGATCGTCGTCGCGCGCATCGAGTCGTGACTGCGGTCCTTCCACCGCCGCCGAGTGTAGCGCGCGCGGCGCGGCGCCGCGGCTACTTCAGGCGTTCGCAGTGCGCGGACGTCCATTGCCACGCGTCGCCGAGCGCGACCTTCTCGGCGAGCGAGCCCAGCACGTAGGGCGGTTCGCAGAGGCCGATCGCCCAGTGCGGATCAGACGAGTGGGGATGTCGCAGATCGATCGCATGCGACAGTTCGTGGACGATGGTGTTCGCGACCGAGGCGGGCGTCGCCTTGACCAGCGCCCAGCGGTTGAGCCGGATCGGCTCGGCCGGATTCCGCCGCTCGAAGGCCCGGGTTCCGTAGGCGAGCAGGCGGATGAGGCCGATGGGGCCGCCGAACGTCGTGATCTGCAGCCCACCGAGCTCGGCCCGCATCTGCGTGATCAGCGCGTCGGCGGTCGCGTCGCCCCAGGTCTCGACGAGGTCGCTATCGGCGGCGTGCGCCGCGATGAAGCGCGCCACCTCCGCGCGATACCGCGGATCGTGAAGCACGTCGATCGCCAGGCGCGCGCTGTCGGTGACCAGCTTCGTCTGGGTCTTCGCCGCGACGATGCGGCCCATGCACGCATCCTGGTTCGGTGGGTGTCCGCAGGTGCGATCGACGCGCGGCTTCGGACAGCCGCCCGCCAGGGCCGCGGCCGCGATCATCACGGCACGGTCGAGGGTCATCGCGCCGACTCCGGGAAGTTGCCGACGCCGATGCGGAACGCGAAGGATCGATGGTCGGTGCCGCCGAGCCTCTTCGACGTTCGCGCCGCGCAGTCGTCCTTCGTGCATTCGACCGCGCTCGCCCAGATCGCGCACGCCGCCTCGATCGCGCGCAGCTGCGTCGAGTCCTGCAGGACCTCGCGATCGAACGCGATCAGCCGCGCGAGGAGGGCGCGCTGGTCGTCGAGAGGTCGGCGGCGAACCGCGGCGATCTGCGCGCGCCACTCGGCGTGCGACAGCGTCGCGAGGATCGCGTCGTAGACGTCGAGCGCGCGCGACGTGTACGCCTCGGCGTCGTCATAGCGCACCTCGGCGTGCGCCTGCGCGTTGGACTCGTAAGGACAGAGCGCGGCCGTCTCGGCGTGATCGATCTCGAGCCGTAGCGCGGTGCCCGGGGCGCTGTCGTCGGTAGGCCAGTACTGCAAGCGTGCATACTCCATCGGCCAGTCGGTCATGGAGCCGACGTTGATCTCCCATGGACGGACTGCGTCGTAGTCGCGCGTCGAGGCGGGCTGATGGGTGTGCGCCGAGACGTAGGTCATGAAGCCGGGCTCGGTGAGCAGGAACGCGAGCGCCTCGGCGGAGGTCGCGCGCAGGCTCGCCCAGGGATGATGTCCCATCACCAGGAAGCGAGTCCCGGGCGCCCAGGTCTTCATCAGCTCGCGGATCAGCGCGACCTGGTCCGGACCGACCTCGCCGCACTTGCCAGGGAGCGAGAGCTTCGCGTTCGAGCTGCGGCAGGTGTCGCGGAAGCGTTGCTCGTAGATGGCGCGCAGCTGCCACGGCGACGTCGGCGGCGTCCACGCGTAGTCGGTCGTGTCGATCAGGAGGACGTGGACCTTGTCGGGGAGCGTCACGTCCTGCACCACCATCGCCTGCCACGCGCGCGACTGCTCGTGGCCCTTCTCCTTGGGCGTCAGCTCGGCGATCTGCGCGCGCACCGACACGGCGACGGGCGCGCCGTCGAGATCGAGCGCTGCGTCCAGCGTGTACTGGCGACGATGCTCGCCTAACAGCTTCCAGTTGTCCCCGATCCACGGGGATCGCTCGGGCGCGGCCCCGACTCTAGTCGCCAGATCGCCGAGGTACATCCAGACGGCGTGCGTCTTGGTGAGGGTGCGCTGCTCGACGTGGGTGAGGCCGCCCTTGCCGTCGAGGTCTTCGAGGAACCTGCGTTCGAGCGCGGCCAGCTCCGGACCGCCGCGTGGCGTGCTGTGCTGACACGCGCCCTGCCAAGTGCTCGGCGCCGGGTTGATCACGGGGTCGGGGCGGAAGGCCATGTTGCCCATGTAGTAGCCGTCGTGGTTGCCGAGCACGCCGAGCCACGGCAGCGGCCGCATGACGTCGAGGAAGCGCGCCAGCTCGCCGATGCACGACACGTTGGCGGCGTCACCGAGGAAGAACACCGGCGCCCGGGGCGCCGCCGTCCGCATCCGATCCACGATGCTGGCGAGCACGACGTCGGCCCAGAGGTCCAGCGACGGCGGGCGCAGCGCGGTCGACGAGACGCGATCACCCAGCGCGGTCTTCGATCGCGTCGCCGCGCCGGCGACGTTGTGGAGCTGCGGGTCGGCGACGATCCACACCGACGACGGCTCGACGTCGGGTGGCGCGAATGGCAGCCGTGCGGCGGGCATCGTGTCGAGGCGCGACGTGTGGTCGGGGCAACAGCTGCCGCTCACGAGCGCGAGTGCAGCGATGCAGACGAGGTGCTGATCCATGCGCGGTGGAGGAGCAAGCCGCGCACCAGCGCATCTCGCAGGCGGCGCGGCGTCGACCGTCCAGTCGAGTTGACGACCGCGGTCGCGTGACAACCGCGGTGGTCAGGGCGCGCAGACGCGGCCGGTCGTGTAGTAGATCGTGTAGCCGGGTCCGGTCGATGCGGTCTCGTCGTAGGAGGCGATGTGGACGAGGCCCGTGGCATCGATGGCGATCGAGGTGTCGGCCTTGGGCATGGCGCCCCAGCTCGTCGAGGCGATCGCGATCGTGGTCCAGGTGCCGCTGGCTGGACGAAACGCGTAGCCGCCGCGGAAGCTGACGTGGACGGCGCCGCGATCGTCGACGGCCATCGCGACGTGGACGCCGACGCCGAAGGTCTCGGTCGACCAGGCGCCCGACGGCGCGCGCGCGGCGTGGCGCAGGCCGTCGGCGGCGGTGTAGACGACGTGGACGGCGCCGCTGGGCGCGAGATCGAGGTTGGTCTCGCAGTTGTAGTCGACGAGGTAGCCGAGGGTGTCGACGGGCTCGTCGCTCCACACGCCCGCGGGGGTGCGCGCGGCGTGGCGGAGCTCGGAGCTGCTGGCCGACGGCGGCGTGGTCACGTAGCTCAGGTGCACGGTGCCGTCGGCGGCGGCGGCGATCGACATGCAGCGGGCGTCGCCGCGCGGCTCTTGCGACCACGCGCCTGCGGCGGTGCGGCGCGCGTAGTGGAGCTGGGTCTCGCCGTTCACGACGTGGACGGTGTCGGCGGCGTCGAGCGCGAGCGCGGCGTAGGTGTTGCCGGGCCCGAGGCGCGACGTCACCCAGCCAGCGTCGGTCCGCGTGGCGTGGGTGGTGCGGTGCGGTTCACTGCCGTCGCCGAGACCGGGATAGACGACGTGGGGCGTGCCGGCCGAGTCGAAGGCGAGATCGGTCGTGTCGTCGCGATCGTTCCCGGTGCCGGTCGTGATCGGCTCGAGGAGCCAGGTGCCCGATGGGCCGGGCGACGCGTAGAGCAGCTCGCGGGCGCCGTACGAGCCGTAGACGGCGCGGTGCAGCGCGACGTGCGGCACGCCGCTGGGATCGATCGCGATCGACGGCACGCCGCCCCAGTTGCCGCCGCTGCTCACCCGCTCGGTGCGCCACGCGACGTCGGTGCAGGCGGCGGCGTCGAGCGCCGCATCGACGGTGCGAGCGTCGACGACGTCCACGGCGTCCACCGCGGCGGTCGCGTCGGGGGCACCGCCGCCGGCGTCGGTCGCGTCGTGTTGGCCCCCGCAACCGGCCGCGCCGAGCAGCGCGATGCACGCATAGCGAATCATCGGCGGACGATAACCGAGACGCGCGGCGATGCTATAGCTCGGGCGTGGCAGTCGACGTGCGAGCCGTGTCCGCGCCGGACGTCCCCGAGGTGATTGCGTTCGTCACCGCCGCGCTGGCCGAGTTCGGCCTCGAGTTCGGAACGGGCTCGGCGACCGACGACCAGCTCCGCGCGCTGCCGTCGTCGTACGCCGATCGCGGCGGCGGGTTCTGGATCGCCCGGGCGACCGCGACGGGCGCGCTGCTCGGCACCTGCGGTGTGTTTCCGATCGCGGCCGCCAGCTACGAGCTGCGCAAGATGTACGTCGGTGCGGCGGCGCGTGGCCTCGGGCTCGGCACGCGGCTGCTCGACGTCGCGACGACGTGGACCCGCGCCGCTGGTGGCCGCACGCTGGTGCTCGACACCGTCGAGTCGATGACCCGCGCGATCGCGTTCTACGAGGCCCACGGCTTCGTGCGCGACGACGCCCAGGTCCGCGGCGCTCGCTGCACGCGCGGCTACGCCAAGCCACTGTGAGTCACCGCGCGGCGCGGGTGCGCCACGCGGTGATCGTCAGTCGTCCATCACCTCGGGCCACGTGAGGCTGGCGAGGTCGTCACTCGCCGCCCGAGTCCGGCCACTTGATCGGGATGATCATGGCGCCGGCGAGGGCCAGCGACGAGCCGTTGACGGCGGCGCGGGACATCACGTGCTTCAGGCGATCGAGCGCCGGGGTGACGGGGGCAGGGGAGGTCGAGGTGGTCGGGGCAGGCTTGCGTGACATGGTATTGCTCCGTATCGGGGTTGCGCGCCTGCCGGTCGAACATCGACCAGCAGGCTCGAGAACAGGGCGCGAAAGCCGGCGGCGTCGTAGTGGCACGACAGCAGCGCGCGGGTGGTGCCGGACACCACGCGGCCGGAGATCGAGGCGAGGCGGGCCAGCGTGCAGCGGGCGGCGGGGCCGACGGCGGTCGAGCAGCCGAGCAGCCGGATCTGACGCACGCCGGCCGCGTCGAGGGCGCCGCTGGCGACGAGCGCCGTGATGCGCGCGGCGATGCGCGGATCGAGGAGATCGACGACATCGCGGCCGAGGCGCAGGTGGTGGTGGCCGCGGGTCGAGTGCCCGATCAGATCGAGCGTCGTCGCGCGGCTGCTGCGGAGGATCGCGTCGAGCTGGTCGAGCCCGTCGACTACGCCGGCCTGGGTACAGCGCCGGGCCTGGTGGCGCGCGCGCGACGACACCAGCGTCAGCGTGGCTGTGAGTGTCTCGCGTTGCATGGCCGGCTCCTGTAGTGGTCAGTCGGTGGGAGATGATGGCAGTTGGCCCGCCAGCAAGAACAGCGGTCCTTGCTGCGGCGCGGCGCCGGGGCCGATGCGGGTCAGTGCGTCGGGTCCGGCGTCGCAGTGGTCGGGACAGGCCAGGTCGATCCACAGGCGCTGCGGCACCGCGCCGGGCGCGAGCGATGCGCCGGGCGGGTAGACCGCGACGTGGGCCAGCCGCCCGTGGGTCTCGACGATCTCGGCGTGATGGCCGGCGTAGCGGCGGCCGGCCCGTGGATCGAGCGTACCAGGCCAGTAGGCGGCGGTCAGGAACTCGTACGGTCGGCCCTCGCCGCCGACGGGCGGACACGGCGGCCGGACCCGGTCGGGCAGCCCGCGCCACAGCCGCGCCTCGAGGAACACGACGCCGGTGACCTGCAGCTCGGGCCAGGCGGGTCCGAGGGTGGTGCCGGCGATCGAGCCGCCCGGCCCCGCGAACGCATCGTCGACCTGCACCTCGCGCCAGCCGATCTGTCCCGCCGCCGCCGCCGCCGGCGTGCGCGCGAGATCGACGGCGATCAGCCGATCCGCGGCGAAGTCATGGGCCGATGGATCGTCGGCCCAGAACGCACAGCGGCGCTCGCCGTCGATGCGCCCGAGGAAGGCACCGGTCATCACGAAGACGGTCCGCCCGTCGAACACCTCGGGCGCTGGCCATCGATCGTCGCTGGACATCATGCGCGATGGAGTTGCACGCGCGGTGCCACCCCGATCCATCGCCAGCACGCCAGCGCGCGGGTCATCGGTGCGATCTGGCCGCGCAGATTGGCCGCCCACGCGACCGGTCGGGCCGCGCCACACGTGACGGCGCCCACCGTCGCACCGGTCGCGGGGCCGCGGGGCCGACGCTGCGGTGTAGCCTCCTGTGGTGAGGACCTCGCTGCCGACTCAGCCTTCGCCCGACGTCGTCATCGCCCGCGGTGATGTGCTCCTCGCGGTCGGAGAGGGCCAGTTCCTGACGCGCCCGCTCGATGCGGCTGAGCTGGTCATCGGCCGCGATCCCGGGTGCGACTTCGTGATCGAGCACGCCAGCCTGTCGCGCCGACACGCATGCTTCCGGATCGATGGCAGTGCGACGATCCAGGATCTCGGATCGACCAACGGCACGCGCGTCGACGGCCGGACCGTGCACGGCGGCGCGCCGGTGTCGCTGGTCGGCCAGGGCAACTTCCAGATCGGGCCGTTCGCGTTCGTCGTGGTGTCGCGGCGCCAGGCCACGCTGCCGTCGGTGACCGGCAGCCACGAGCTCCGGATCGTCGATCCGACCCCGGCCGGCCTGCCCGCGGTGGTGCGCGAGTTCGCGCGCACCGACGCCAACATCCTCATCACCGGCGAGACCGGCGTCGGCAAGGAGCTGCTGGCCGCTGCGGTGCACGAGGCGTCGGGCCGGTCCGGCGCCCTGGTCCAGATCAACTGCGCCGCGCTCAGCGAGACGCTGCTCGAGAACGAGCTGTTCGGCCACGAGCGCGGCGCGTTCACGGGCGCGGTCGGCCGCAGCGCCGGGCTCATCGAGGCCGCGGCGGGTGGCACGCTGCTGCTCGACGAGATCGGCGAGATGCCGCTGTCGACGCAGGCCAAGCTGCTGCGGGTGATCGAGCACCGCGAGGTGCTGCGGGTCGGCGGCACGCGGGCGGTCGCGGTCGACGTGCGGTTCCTCGCCGCCACCAACCGCGACCTCCGAGCCGAGGTCGCGCAGCGCCGGTTCCGCGAGGATCTGTACTTCCGTCTCGACGGCGTGACGCTCGAGATCGCGCCGCTGCGGGCGCGCCGCGGCATGATCGTCCCGCTGGCGCTGAGCTTCCTGGCGCGGGTCCGCGGCGCGGCGCCGGCCCAGCTCACCGCCGAGGTGGCGGCCGCGCTCGAGAGCCATCCGTGGCCGGGCAACGTCCGCGAGCTCAAGGCGGTGATCGAGCGCGCCGCCGTGCTCGCGCGATCCGGACCGATCGCGGTGCGCCACCTCCTGCTCGGCCGGGCGCGCCCGTCGGCGTCTCCCGCGCCGCTCGCGCCGCCCGCGCCGCTCGCGTCGATCGATCACGAGCGCGATCGGATCATCGAGGCCCTCGAGCGCTGCGCGGGCAACCAGTCGCGGGCCGCGAAGCTGCTCGGCATCTCGCGGACGACGATGGTGACCAAGCTGCGGGTCCACAAGATCCCGCGGCCGACGAGCCGACCGTGATCGACGATCCGACGCTGCCGGCGCGCGACAGCGGCGCCGCCCCCGCAGGGCACTACGGGCGCTTCCAGATCATCGGCGCGCTCGGCGCCGGCGGCATGGGCATGGTGCTCGCCGCGTACGATCCCGATCTCGATCGCGAGATCGCGATCAAGGTGCTGCACCCCGACACCGCGGTCGAGGCCGGTGGTCCGAGCGCGACCGAGCGGCTCGGGCGCGAGGCCCGGGCGATGGCGCGACTCGCCCATCCCAACGTCGTGACCGTGTACGAGGTCGGCGCGATCGCCGGCCGCACCTTCGTCGCGATGGAGCTGGTCGAGGGCAAGACGCTGCGGCAGTGGATCAGCGAGCCGCGGACCTGGCGCGCCGTGGTCGCGATGTTCGTCGCCGCCGGCCGCGGCCTCGCCGCCGCCCACGACGCCGGGTTGGTGCATCGCGACTTCAAGCCCGACAACGTCCTGATCGGCGCCGACGGACGTCCGCGCGTGACCGACTTCGGCCTGGTCTCCGACGAGCCCGACGTCGACGCCGACGCCGACCCGTCGTCGACCGACACCCGGCTCGCCGGGACGCCGCCGTACATGGCGCCCGAGCGCTGGCACCGCCGTGACGTCGGCCCGCGCAGCGATCAGTTCGCGTTCTGCGTCGCGCTGTGGGAGGCGTTGCACGGCGCGCGGCCGTTCGCGGGCGACGATCTCCCGGCGTTGCGGCGCGCGATCACGACCGGCGCGATCACCGAGCCCCGCGGGCGGCGTCGGGTGCCGCGCTGGCTCGACGCTGCGATCCGCCGCGGCCTCGCGGTCGACGAGGCGGCGCGCTGGCCCGAGCTGACCGCGCTGCTCGATCGCCTGCAGCGCGGCGCGCGCCGCCGGCGCTGGGGGATCTCGGTGGGCGCCGCCGCGACCGGCGCGTCGATCGCCGCCGCCGCGGTGCTGACGTGGTCGTCACCGTCGACGATCGAGCCGTGCGCCGCGCCGACCGCGCGGCTCGCCGCGGTGTGGAGCCCGGCGCGCGACGTCGCGCTGCGCGGTCGGCTCGCCCGCCTCGATCCGAGCCACGGCGCCGCCCGCGGCGCGCTGACCGGCCGCGCCTTCGCGCAGTACGCAACGTCGTGGCGCGCGATGCACGTCGAGGCGTGCCGCGCCAACCGCGTCGAGGCTCGGCAGTCCGACACCGTCCTCGACCGCCGGATGACGTGCCTCGATCGCTCGCTGCTCGAGCTGGATCAGACCGTCGCGGCCGTCGAGGCCTCGACGACGATCGCCGCGCTCGACCGCGCCATCCCCGCCGTCGTCGAGCTGCCCGCCCTCGCCGACTGCGCCGATCCGACCGCGCTCGCCGACGCCCCCGACGCGCCGCGCGATCCAGCGTCGCAGCGCGAGCTCGCCGCGATCGATCGCGAGCTCGCCGAGGTCACCGTCGCCCGCCGCGCTGGCCGCAGCGATCCCGCGCGCGCCGCCGCGGTGGTCGAGCGCGCCCGTCGCTTCGGCTACCCACCGCGCCTGGCGCGCGCGCTCGATGCCGTGATCGGCCTTCACTTCGACGGCTCCGACGGGCCCGCCGCCCGCGACGCGCTGCGCGAGCTGACCACCGTCGCCGCCACCGCGCGCGAGGACTGGATCGCCGCGCGGGCCTGGATCCGCCTCCTGAACGTCCACGCCGATCTGCTGGGCCAGCCCGCCGAGGCCGAGCAGCTGGTCCCCGCCGCGGCCGCCGCGGTCGCGCGCGCCGGCGATCGCGTCGAGCTTCGCTACGATCTCCTCGAGGCCCGCGCGACGATCGCGCAGCTGCGCGGCGATCCCGCGCGCGCCCACGCGTTGCTCGACGAGGCGATCGCGCTGGTCGATCGCGCCGACGCACCTGCGCTGACCGAGCGCCGCTCCGCCGCCGAGCTGACCCGCGGCCTGCTCCTGACCAGCGAGCGGCGGTGGGCCGACGCGATCCCGGTGTTCCGCAACGCGCTCGTCCTCCGCGCCGCGGTGTTCGGCGAGGACTCCGGCGACCTCGCCCGCGTCCACTATCAGCTCGGCGAGGCGCTGCGCCACGTCGGCAAGATCGACGAGACCCTCGCCGCGTGGCAGACCGCGGCGCGGCTCGCCGAGGCCCGCCTCGCGCCGTCGCCGCTCCGCGCGATCATGATCGCCCGGGTCGGCTCGATCCTCACGCAGCTCGATCGCCACGCCGAGGCGCTGCCCTACCTCGAGCGCGGCGTCGCGATGGCGCGCGAGGTGATGCCCGCCGACAGCGGCACTCTCGCCGCGCTCACCGCCGATCTCGGCACCGCGCTGCGCGGCGTCGAGCGCAACCTCGAGGCCAAGCAGATCTTCGAGGCCCACGTCGCCCGCGAAGCCCGCGAGCCCGCGCCGACGGTCAACCTCGCGATCGGCCTGTTCAACCTCGGCGACGTCGAGGCCGCGCTCGGCGACTGCGCCACCGCCGCCGAGCACCTCGCGCGCTCGCTCACCACCTTCGAGGCGACCCTCGGCGCCACCCACGCCACGCTCGCCTATCCCCTGGTGCGCCTCGCCCGCTGCCACGTCGACGCCAGCCGATGGCGCGCCGCGCTCGCCGCGACCACGCGCGTGCTGGCGCTCCCCGTCGAGGGCCTCGACCCCGAGCAGCGCCTGCACGCGCGCTACCTCCACGCCCGCGCCCGCTACGAGCTCCGCCTCGATCGCGCCGCCGCGCTCGCCGACGTCCGCGCGGTGCGCGACGACCTCGCCCGCAGCCCCGACGCTGATCGCCTCGACCTCGAGGCCTGGCTCGCCGCGCATCGCTGATCCGATCAGAAGTCGAACGGTCGCTAGACCGATCGCCGACGCGCCGACGGCGGCACTTTTCGCGACGCCGGATCGGGTCGCGGCGGCTGCTGCTTGATGCGCGGTCCCCGCACCTCGGCCGGGGCCGCCGTCGGTGGGGCGCTGGCCTCCGCGGTCGCCGCCGCCGCGACCCGCGCGGCCTCGTCCTTCTCGATGCAGCACTTCTTGTACTTGGTCCCCGATCCGCAGTGACAGGGGTCGTTGCGACCCGGACGTTCTGACATCCGATCAGCGTACGACGCGGCGCGCGCCGCGTCTGCCCGTGACGTCACGTAGCGGACCGCAGGTACGCTACTGGTTGTGCGCGTGCTCGACCGTCGTGGCCTTGTCGCCGGCGAACCAGTAGAGGACGAGGACGCGCGCCTGGCTGATGAGGTGGCGTTGATCGGCGCGATCGGTGAAGGTGCCGCGACCGCGATCGACGGCGCCGACCTCGACGAAGGTCCAGTGGAGGCGGTGCGCCTCGACCTCGCTGTTCGGCGGCATGGTGCCGTCGTAGATCAGCACGCGCAGGCCGGGGCCAAGGTCAGCCGCGGTCGCCGCCCGGGTTCGGTACGCGACGCCCGGCCGCTCGATCGGCGCGTCGGGCAGGTCGGCGTGCACGAAGCGCGTGCCGTCCCAGCGTGCCGGCAACGGATCGCGGGGCGCATCGACGAACCAGACCCACGGGCGCAGACAGTGGTCGCGACGGGCGCAGTCCTCCGGGAAGCCGGTCATCGGCGTTGCGTCCGCGACCGCGATCGGCTGCCCGTCGCGACCGACGGCAGCCCACGGGTCATTCACCGTCGCCGCGACGCCGGACCCGGTCACGTCCGCGACCCGCGGCGCGCGCGCGTCGACACCCGCGATCGCCTCGACCGCGCCGCCGTCGGCCGAGCGCAACACCGCCAGTCGGGTTGCCGACAAGAAGTACGGCTCGCGGCGTCCGTCCAGGCGCAGCGTGCCAGTCGCCCAGTCGATCGACTCTACCGTGCCAACGCTCCACGCGGTGCGAAGCGCCCAACCCGCGGTGCCGAAGCGCCCGCCATCCCGCGCCGGCGCTTCGAGCGCTATCACCACCATGCCGACGCCCAGGTTCGCGCGCGTCACCGGCACCGTTCGGTACGCGACGAAGCCCGGCTGCGGGCGATAGGTGCCTTCGATCGCGTCGACCAGCTCGCCCTCCGTGTTGACGTGGAACGCCTTGGCCGTCGGGTGCGCGCTGCCGTTCGGCTGCGTCACCAGCCAGGTGCAGTCGCGCAGGCAGTGATCGTGCGCGGCATCGCAGACCGCGTCGGGCTCGGGCGGCATGCCGGACTGACGCGTCACGACCGCGACCCGCGCCGGACGACCGTCGACGACGGCGAGCCACGGATCGGCCGGACGATCGAGGTAGGGCCACGCGTCGGCCCACTGCTGCGGACGACACGCCGACGCCGCGGCCGCCACGACCGTCGCAGCATCGTGACCCGACGGCATCGATCGCGGCGCTGGCGGAGTCGAGCCGCCCAGTCCGATCGCGCGTCCGTTCAGGTTCGCCGTACACGCCGCGAGCAGCGATATGATCGCCAGTGCGGCCGTGTTGATTCGAGCCTTCACTTGCAGCTCCAGCCGTTGCTGGTCAGCTTGCTGAAGCGCCGCTCGGTCGTCTTCACCAGCTTGTCGCCCTTGAACGCCATCTTGTAGACGACCCAGTACGTCTCGCCCTCCGCCATCTCGTAGAGCACCGCGGCCTGCTTCTTCGCCTCGAGGGCGAGCTCCCGGCAGCCCTTGCCCATGACGATGCGGCGGTCGGCCTCGACCAGATACTTCAGCCGGTCGCCCGTGATGCCGAGCCGCGTGTACTTGCCGCGGACCGCTGCCGCCGCGGCGGCCTCCGCCGCCTCGAGCGCGACCACTCCCTTCTCCGCCATCGCCAGGAAGCCGCGGCACTGCGTGCGCACCTCGGGGAGCGTGATCAGCACGTCCGGTCGGTCGCGCTTCGACCAGAACGTCACGTCGGCGGGCGCGCCCTGCTCGAGCACTCGGTCGACCACCGCGATGCACTGCTTGGCGTTGTCGATCGCCCTGCGATAGACGCCAGACGGCCACGCGTTCGTCGTCTTGAAGGCGCCGCGCATCGTGGACATCTCCTCGAACGCGGGCATGACCTCATCGATCGCGATCTTCACCCGGCTCAACCGCGCGTACTCGTCGCAGATCGTCGCGACTTGCTTCCACAGCAACCGGTCGCTGAACCGGTCGAGGGCCTGGTACCCCGCTGCCGTGCCGTCGTCGACCGCGCCGCGGCAGGCCGCGACGTCATCGCCAAAGCCACCGAAGTCGCCGCTCTCCTTGGCGCTCTCGACCGCGCTGATGAACGGCCGCAGCGCGTGGAACACCTCGAGTTTGCGTTCGTCCGCCGCTGCGACTCGAGGAGCGAGCGTGACGATGAGAAGGGCTGCGCCGATGGACAGGCGCATGCGCGAGGACGGGGGATCGAGACTGAGCATGAGATCTCCAGTGAGTGGCCCGCGCGGCGGGCGGTCGGGAAACGTGCTTCGCGTGACGGCCCTATCGGCACACCCCGGCCCGAGTTGCTCGCGACCAGCGAGAATCGAAACGACCGACGACGGCCCGTCATACGCGACGTCGCTGCATCCCCCCGCAGCCGGCAACGTCCGCCGCGAGATCGCGCCGCGCAGTTGCCACCACGCACCCGCTCTTGCACGCCGCGCCGAACAATGCCTCACGCGGCCGCGTCGCTACTCGGTAGCGCTACTTGCCACCGCGCGCATGCACCAGCGTGTGCGAGCCGTCGGCGAACTCGACGTCGATGTGCTTCGCCGTCGCGACCTGCACGGTCCCACGACCGAACTTGGGATGCTCGATCAGTTCGCCGGCCGCGAACGTCTGGCTCACGCCGTAGGCACGGACGGACACCGCTGGTGCGGTCCACGCCAGCTCCAGCAGCGCGGTCAGGCTCGCGAACAGCGCGCGCACGATCGGATCCGGCGCCGGGATCTGCACCTCGGTGGCGCGCCGCACCACGACGTCGCGCGGCGTCAGCCGGTGGGTGATCGGCAGCTCGATCCGAGCCGCAGCCTCGGTGCCGTAGCGCTCCAGCACGGACTTCGCGCGATCGATCGCGGCGTGCGCGGCCTGCTCGATGATCGTGGTCCGCGCCTCGAACAGCGCCTGTTGCACCGCCTGGACCACGTCGAGGGCGACCTTTGGCTGCGGCGGCAGGCGCGTGCCCCGCTCGTCGAGTTGCGCCGCCATCTTGTCGAACGCTTTGAGGTGCCGTTGCTCGCAGCGAGCGCGCGCGGCCGCGATGATGGCTGGCCGGAGCTGCGCGGCGACGAGCTCGACGTCGACGACACTGGCGAGCGCCGCGATCGTCTCCCGCCGCGCCTCGTCGCTCAACGTGATGGATCGAGCAGGAGGGTCGTGCAGTTCGAGCGTGAGGGTCGCGATCAGGCATCCGGCCAGCTGCGCGGGCATCGCGCTGATCGGCCCTCCGGGGTCGAACCTGGCGCGGTCGCTCACCATCGCCGCGAGCTTGATCCTGAGGTGCGGCTCGTCGCCAAGCCCCGATCGGTCCGCGATGTCGAGCGGCGCGAACGCCTGCGCGAGCTCGACCAGCACGCCATCCTGGCCGGCTCGCATGCAGACGTCGAAGAAACCGGCGAGCAGATCGCCCGCGAGCGTGGCGGGCGCGCCGTCGGCCCCGCGACGCTCGAGCGCCTGCGCCGCGAGCTCATGGAGCAAGGAGAGGTAGGGGCGGGGAAACCCGATCATTGGGCACCGAGTAGACCACCGCCGCAGCCACAGCGCAGGCGCGCGCGGTCGTGCGATCAACGCGCGCCCGACGAACCTGCGGCCGGGCGAGCGGTGCCGGGCTTGGTGCGCGCGCCCCGATCGCCGAAAGCTCGAAGGGCCTCGCATCGCTGCGAGACCCTTGAGCTTTTCCGGTGGAGACGTGGGGGATCGAACCCCCAGACCTCTAGGGTGCGATTAGCCGAATTTCGGAACAATTTCAACGGCGTGGATTGGCGAATGATTTCGCTTCCCGCGGACGCAACTGAGCCCGCCGATCCAGCCGCTGAAAGTGACCGACCTGCTCTCCGAGGCAGTCGCCGACATCGTCGGCGACCTACTTCTCGCCACTCCGGGCGTTGGTCAGTTGAGGTCGACGAATGGCACGTAGTAGCCGAGGCTCACGCCGAAGCGCCAGACGCCATCTTTGTCGGTCATCGCGTCGTCCGGGGCGGCTTGACGGAGCGACGGTGCGTAGGCGATGTGGCCCGTGAAATTCACGGCGCGGTCGCCGATGAACGCGAGGGTGTAGCCGAACTCGACGCCGGGCGAAACGAAGTCGGCCCAGCGCACATCGTCGAGCTTGTCGTCGCCGCCCTGTCTCACGAACTGGCCGAGATCGAAGATCTGGAGTCCGAGGTGGCCGCCGAGCCCACCGTACGGCTTCGGCAACCGCTCGATCCACAGGCCCATCGGCACGCGGACGCTGGGCGCGAACTCGGTCGCGCCCGCCTTGGTGAACGCGAGATTCGAGAACGTCGCCGACAGCCCGACGTTGCTGCCCAGCGAGACGATCCACTCGTCGCCGCGGTCGGTGCGATCGGTCAGGCTATCGATGATCGAGGACAGCGCCCGCTTGCGCGCATCGCGCGCGACTTTGGGATCCTCGTCCTTCGTCGAGCGATAGACCGACGCGTAGCTGGCGATGGCACCGAGGAGCCCGGCGATCTTCTTCAGCTCGGGCGGGATTGCGCCCGCGCCGAGGTCCGACGCCAGACCCAGGAACCGACCGAGCGCGGTGCCGTAGTCCTCATCGATCAATGCCACCGCGACCTCGGCGAAGGCGTCGAGGCAGCGACACGCCGGCTCGTCCACCGACGCTTGCATACGCTTCACGAGCTTCATCGCCAGGCGCACGGCGGCCTTCGCGCGATCGCGCCCCTGACCGTCCACGACCGGGGCGACGAGTTGGAGGCCATCGACCACGAGCTGCTGCGCGACCGCGGCATCGCCTTCCGGAGCGAGGTACTTCTTGCTGGTTGGTTCCCAGCACAGCGCGAGTGGCAGGGTCGTGTCCGATTCGAACGTCTTTTCGGGCGTTGCGACCGCGGTCGCGATCTCTTGCGCCGTGCAGTCGCCCTTGCTGCATCGCTTGACCACCGCGACGACGAGCCGCGCCTGACACGCGTAGCCGAGGAGCTTCTTCACGTCATCCTGGTCATGGACGGCCTGAACGACGAGCGGTGTGAGCTTGTCGGAGTGCTCCTTCCAGGTCCCGACAGGATCGGCGAGCATCGCTGCGACGGCATCGGTCACGACGTGCGCGCATGCCGTACCGCTGCAGGTCACCGACAAGGCAGTGGCGATGATCGGCAGATCGGCTGGCGACTGCTGCGAGAGCGCCTGCTCGAGGTTCGCCACCACCTTGGCGCGCACCGCGGCCGAGAGCCGGGGCGCCAGTTGCTCGAGCTTGCCTACAGCGTCGAGCATGAGCTGTCCCTCGAGACCGTCGAAGCCGCCGCGATCGATCGCGGTGTTCAGGACCGACAACACGGCCTCGAGCGCGGGTGTGGCGAGACGATTGTTGCCAGCCAGCCTGATGACCGCCGCCGGTGCGACGGTGTGGCGTAGGTCGTCGCGCAGGGCGATCAGGAGCGGACGGCCACTCGACAGGATGTCGTCGAGCCGGAGCCCGTCGAGCAACTCGCACGTCCGCGGCAGCGCGAGCGCGTCGCTGTCGCCGAGGTGCAGGCGGGCCAACGTGACCTTCAGCCGTCCTGCGCAGAAGGGCTTCACGATGCGATCCTTGAGCAGGCGCAAGGCGCCGGCCCGGGCACGGTCGACCGCGATCTCGGCGAGGATCGACAACGTGTCCGTCGCGAACGTCGGCGCCAATCCGAAGCCGCGCAAACCACCGCTGGTATCGGCGCGCGTCGTCGCGAAGCGCGTCGCGTCGAGCTTGATGTGCTTGACTTCGAGATTGAACGTCAAGCGCGGGCGCGGCCAAGCGGTCAGCTCGAGCGGCGAGAATGGCTTGTTGGCGCTCAGCGCGGCGGCCATGGCGACGTGCGTGCCCTCGATCGTCGCGACCTTCGCCGATAGCTTCCGGAGCGCATCGAACCGCGTGTGGATGACGACTGTGCCGGTCTGCTGGGTGTACGTCGATGGCTCGGCCGCGACGTTGATCTCCCACTTTCCTGGTGCGAGGCTCACGATCCGGGTCAGCTCGGTTGACACCGCAGGATCCCACTCCGCCTCTTCGTGCTGTCCTTCCGTCGTGTCGAAGCTCACGCGCAAGCGGGTCGATGTCGCGTTGGCGAGGTGGATCGCGATTCGCTCATCGGCGTCGCACTCCACGGCGCTCTTGGTCTTCGTCTGGCGGGCCAAGTCTTGGAGCGCCGCGATCTCCTCGCGCAGACGCTCCAACGTCTTCCTGTCCAGCCGGGCTTGAACCTCGAGCTCCGCGGCCGCAGCCAGGAGACGCTTCTTCGCCTTCGGATCCTTCTCGGCAGCGGCCGTCGAGCGAGCCTCCGCCGCTTCGCGCAGGTGCTCGGCATCCGCGAGCGCAGCGGCGGTCGCCCGTGCTTCGAGCGCGGTCGTCGACTTCGAGGTCGGATCTTCGACGAACTTGCATGTCGTCGTCTGTGCCGACGGTTGCGCCAACGACGAGGTGTTTGTCACGAGCAGAACAAGTGTGAGCAGACAAAGCGAGCGCCTCATGGACGGTCCTCCAGCAATGATGTCAACCACGGATCCAGAACATCGACACGCACATACACGCCGCCGTGTCCGCACACCGCGCCCCCGCCGGCGGTCGGCCGCGACGTGATCGCGACCAGCCGCAGCGAGTCGTCGAAGATCTCGAGCACGGGTCCGCCGCTATCGCCGGCGCAGGTGTCGCGCCCGCCGACGTCGGCGACCACCAGCTCCGCTCCCACCCGGCAGCCCGAAGAACGTGCGCGCCCTGAGTCGCAACCCCAACTGGTGACCGACGCATCGACGCGCCGCTTCACGCCGAAGCTGGTCGGGTAGCGCGGGTCATCGACACCGAAGCCGACCATGCGCATCGTTCCGCGAGGGGGACTGGACATTCCCGC
The DNA here is from genome assembly GCA_043737575.1 of Myxococcales bacterium. Classification (GTDB taxonomy): domain Bacteria; phylum Myxococcota_A; class Polyangia; order Haliangiales; family Haliangiaceae; genus UBA2376. The sequence goes on from JAYTAJ010001311.1 coordinate 17,273, forward strand.
GCGACGCCGAGCTCGCACCGTCGCTGGTAGCGCTCGGTCGAGTCGAAGCAGTGCCGCATCGAGTGACGGATGGACGATCACCGCGGTCACGGCAGCGCGCACGAACAGGGCGGCGGTGCGGTGGCCCATCGCGATCTCGGTCGCAGGCGCGCAGTGCGCCGCCGTGAGCACCGCATCGGGGGCCACCATGATCCCCGAGCAGTGGTAACGGCCTTGCGTGCCGACGATCACGACGTCGAGAAATCCGCGATCGTCCGGTAGCGCAGCAGGGGCGACCACGACCGCGGCACTCGAAGGGATGGGCGCTGACGGCTGCGGCTTCGTCGGCGGGGTCGGTTCACCAGACGCAGTCGGCTTGGCTGCCTGGTGGGGGGCCGATGGCGAACCGGCCGGCGGGATGGGCTCGACCGGCTGGCCCGGGGCAGACGGCGGCGCCACTGGCTCGACTGGCTCGCTTCCTTCGAGGAAGTCGATAGGCTCTTTGAGCGACATGGCCCTTTCATCGAATTGCAGCCCCAGCCCAATGCCATCGATCGCTTTCCAGTCCGTTGTCGTGTCCAACGCGAACGCCTCGATTGTCGAGCCGTCGTCCGGCTCCGGGAAGCGAAGCGTGCGCCGACGCGATCCGTCGACGATCGTGCCTTCCGCTCCAACATCGATCTGCGTACACCACCGCGCTCCCCGTTGGACGAGCGCCGTCGCGCGACCACCGCTCAACTCGAAACGCGGCCGGTCGGTCGCCCGCCGCGGCTTCACGAGGTCGTCGAAGCAGACCTCTACACGACCTGTCGCGGGCGCCACCAGATCACAGACATCGTCGCTGCACAGCGGGATCACCTGCGCCACCGCAACGGGATCATCAGCGCGCACCGCTTCGACACCGAGCACGGCGATCGACAGGCTCGTGACGATCGCGAGCCGGCTCACTTGCACGACACCACCGCCTCGGCGTCCTTGGTGAACTGCGCGCTCCATCCCGCGTCGCAGGTCGTCGAATCGAACATATTGGTTCCCACCGCCTCGACGCACCGCGCGACATCGAACTTCCTGCCGTCGTGGTGATGCTGGAGATACACACACTGTGCGATCGCACCGACGACGTACGACGCGATCGCCGTGGCGTGCTTCTCGTGGGCGTCGTCGGTGAAAACCAGTGCCACTAGCGACGGCTCCTGGGTGCTGATCGCGTGGGCCCACTCGTGCGCAAACGTGTTGACCGCGCATGCGTGCGCCTCGACGACCTTGCTACGGGCGCGCTCGATCGTGATCTCGCGCAGCGTCGTCACCGCGAGGAGGGCCTCGCCTTGGCCACACGCAGGCTCCTCCGACACTCCCGACCGGGCGGTCTCGCTGCCGCCCCCGCTACTGTAGCGGTAGCAGATCGGATGCCAGCGATACTGATCGCCGGTCGGATACCTGCCGAGGTAGATCGCGGCCATTCGGCGGCCGCTCATCGGCGCGCGACCCGGCTGCGCGAACACGACCTCGATCCCGTCGAGCCACGACCCGAAGACGGGAGACTCGACCAGCAGCGCGACCTCGTCGTGCAGCGCCGCGAGCTCGGCGCGCATCTCCTCGGGCAGCGCGCCGTAGAGCCCTATCGGTGCGCGCGCTCTCTGGGGCGTCTGCGGTAGCGCGTCCGAGACGTACACCAGCGCGGGTGGCTTGCCAGCGCCACCGCAGGCGACGACGGCGCCGAGGATGACCGCGGCGAAAAGACTCCGCGACGGTGAGTGTGCTTGCTGCTTGGACATGAGCTCGACTTCCGTGTCAGGTGTTGCTCGCGCGCGGCTTCTCGAGCAGGAGAGCTCCGAGCAGACCGATCGCCGTCGCGCCGAGCGCGACGACCCAGTTCGGGACCGGCGGGTGTGGCGCGAGTGGGTTGCTGGTGTGGAACGCCCACGCGAGGAACGCCGCGGTTCGCACCACGTACTGCGGCACCGCGGGCACCTGCTGCACGCGCAGTCCCTGCAACCACAGCGCGAGCGGCGTCATGATCGCGAACGCGATCAGGATGGTTGGCGCCGCCACGGTCGACGAGCCGATCAGCGTGATCAGTACGCCGTACGAGACGACGATCTCGACGGGGATCAACTTCGGCAGGAGGTCGAGGAACGTGGCGGGCTCGCCAGGGGGATTGCCCTGGGCCGCGGCACCCTCGGGGCCACGGAGCCGGACACGCGAGCGCGCGATGATGATCGACATCTCGCGACGCGCACTGTGCAGAGGACGTGCCGGGCGGTCACATCGCTCGCAGCGCCATCGAGCTGGGATTCGGCGGCGAGCCGTGTCCAGGATTTCGGACTCGGTCGATCGCGGCGTGCAGGATCGCGGAGAGACGACGATCAGGCTCGCGTTTCGCGCCGGCGTTCGTGTAATGTCGGAATTGGGGGAACGGCATGGCAACCGATGTCATCCGCGCAGTCACACCTGCGCCCGCGCGGGGCGGGCTCGCCAGCGAGCGCGACTTCTATCGACGCTTGCTCGACCTCGGCAGCCAGGAAGAGATCGAGCCGCTCCTCGATCGCGCGCTGGAGCTGATCGTCGAGGTCACCCGCGCCGAAGTCGCGTATCTCGAGCTGCGCGACCCCGACGACGACGGCGTCGACGGTCCGATATTCTGGAAAGGCCACGGCGTCACCGACGCCGACGTCGAGAGCATCCGCCGATCGATCTCGCGCGGCATCATCGCGCGCACGCTGGCCGAGGGCTGCACCGTCGTGACCGCATCGGCCTTCGACGACGAGCGTTTCAACGAGCTGGGCAGCGTGCGCAGCCACGAGATCCACGCGGTCCTGTGCGCGCCTGTCGGGACCAACCCGCCCATCGGCGTCGTCTACTTGCAGGGCACCGAGCAGGTCGACGGCTTCACCGAAGACGATCGGACGCGCGCCGAAGTGTTCGCGCGCCAGCTCGCCCCGCTCGCGGATCGACTGCTGGTCCGCGCGCCCACCGCGGGGCGCGTCGATCATACGCGTGCGATCCGCGCACGCTTCCGCTGCGACGGACTGGTCGGCCGCTCGGCCGCGCTGGCGCATGTGTTGCAGCAGGCCGCGCTGGTGGCACCGCTCGACATCGATGTGCTGATCACCGGGCCCTCAGGGACCGGTAAGACCGCACTCGCGCGAGCCATCGCCGACAACAGCAAGCGCAGCCGCGGCCCGTTCGTCGTCGTCAACTGCGCCGCGATCCCCGACACGCTAATCGAGAGCGAGCTGTTCGGCGCCGAGCGCGGCGCGCACTCCACCGCGGTTCGCCGCCAGCCCGGCATGGTCGCCGGCGCCGAGGGCGGGACGCTGCTCCTCGACGAGATCGGTGAGCTGTCGAGCGGTGCCCAAGCCAAGCTGCTGCACCTTCTGCAAGCTCGCGAGTACCGCCCCCTCGGCGCCGGCGCGCCCGTCCACGCCGACGTCCGCGTCGTGAGCGCGACCAACGCCGACCTGCGCCAACGCGTCGCCGATCGCACCTTTCGCGAAGACCTCTATTACCGACTGCACGTCATGCCCGTCGCACTACCCCCGCTGTCCGATCGCCGCGAGGACATCCCCGACCTCGTCGAGCACGTCTGCGCCGCCACCTGCCGACGCCACGGCTTCGAGCCCTTGACCGTCTCGCGCCGCGCGCTACTCGCCTGCCGCGAGGCGGCCTGGCCCGGACACATCCGCGAGCTCACCCACGCCATCGAGGCCGCCGTCATCCGCGCCCACGGCGAGCCCTCTGACACCGTCCACGAGCACCACGTCTTCCCCACCAACGATCGCCCCGCCAACCCCGACGCCCCCCTCGGCTTCCACGACGCCATGCGCCAGTTCCAGCGCCGCTACCTCCTCGAAGCCCTCGAGCAAAACGACTGGAACGTCACCGAAACCGCCACCCAGCTCGACCTATCCCGGTCGCAGCTCTACAACCTGATCAACAGCCTAGGCATCCGCCAATGACGACCAGTCTGGTCGTCATCAAGACCGACCATGGAGACTACAATGCCAATCGAGCGAAAGTTTTTCCTGGGAATCGGAGCGCTCGTTTACAGCTTCCAAGGAAAGTTCAGCAGAGATGACGAAAAAATGCACAGATGCTGGATCCGTCCTATCATGGACGCTGGCATTGTCACTCTGCCGGATCTCCCCTCAACACCCGAAGAGATTCGGCAGATCACGCTGCAAATGATCCCGATCGATATGAAGAAGTCGGTCGATCAATGGCTGGCCCCACATGAATCAGAGGAAAGCGAGATTTCGTGGAGCGCCATAGAAATCGATGGGATAGGCGTAAAGCGGGATGGGTCTCGCGTCGGGGATCCGGATCCGACGGTGGGTGATCAGTTTGTCATTACTAGTATTGGTCCGGAGTGGCCGCTTGGGCGCAATGTCGGAAGAGTGTTCATAGCGGAGAACACGTTTCAGACCTACCGATCTGTGATCGACTCAGGACCAACGAAATGGCCTCCGATGCCCTATCGTCGCTACGAGGCGCTAACCGTGGTCCACTCCGTGACTTCGGATGGATTCGCAAAGAAGAGATACGCCGGTTTTTGGGGGGGAAATGACAGACTTTGTCGTTGCCGGCACGGCCAACCCGCGCACGATTGCGAAAGTGAAGATAAAGAGAACGGTAGTCTACAACGGAAACTCTTCCGCAGAATCTCTCGGCGAGTGGTGGTTCGATCTTGACAAGGCTGATGAGTGTGACTCCAAGATATCGGGCACGGAGATTGCGGGCTTGCCGTTTGACACGATGACATCAACGAGGGAGGGCGGCTTCTTCATTGAGTTGCGCCACGCAGCCGCACTCGGACTCATGGGGCCCAAATTGCCATTCTACATGGGTGACTGAGCGTCTGGAAGGAGCACGATGTGCGAGCACGAACTCAGACGCTGAATGTGGCCGATAGCGTGCCAGACGATACGCTGAGCGCTGTCCTTGACAAGATTGACAACAAGATTGAATCCCGAATTGGCTCAATCCACTCAGCGCGTCGAGGGGAGAATTTCAAGAATGCGGTTCTTGATCTGCTCGCAAGAGATGTGCCACGGACCGGCGCTCCAATTGCACTTGATCTGATTGGCCATGCCAGGGAAGGAGTCCTACATCTGGGGCAGTGGAGCATCGAAAAATCCAGTGATCCCCATGTAACAAAGGCCTTTAAGGTGTCAGCGGAAAAGCTCGCAGAGCACAATGTTACTATGCTCCGATTGTTGGGGTGTGGCACCGGGACGGGGCAAGGGATAGGAGCCATGAAATGGCTTCAGGAAATTGTGGACCGAGCCGTTGGACCACGGATTGTTGTCAAGGGTGCGCGTCAACTCTTGAACGCGAGCAACTTTGGCAAAGACCAACTGGGTCTGAGTGAGACCACGGCAGCCGCCCTAATTTCTGCTCGGCGAGCGAAACCAAGGATTCTAACAACGGACGCACTGGACCGCTGGTGGGCGACCTTGCCCCATCGATCTCGCGCCCACCGTCACCTATCGTTTTTGACGACTGATGACCATGCCTTTCGTAGCGATGCGCTGTTTCAGCGCGAGTCTGCAGATGACGTCACCTTTCCATGCACCCACTATGGGATGGGGCGACTCTGGGACATACAAGTTGCGAAGATCGACATGAACGAATTCTTGCGACTGTTTGCGACCAGACCCTTCAAGAAGGTGTCGGGCCTGCTGGAACTGCCAAGCATCGAGATCGCCATCCCCAGCCGCGTGGCATCTGACGAGCGCGCGCAATTGTATCATCGAGTCTCTCTATATTTCCGTGAACGATTTGCACGTGTCTACCCGGTGGGGGTGCGAGAGGGCCTGATGTTTCGACTTGACCGTAGTCGTCGACGACGGCTGCGGAGCACCATGCAAGGCAGCCCGCTTCTGCCGACTGCATAGAGATCAATTGTCAACGCACCGGACGCCGTAGGTGTAGTCGTGGGCGTCGGGCGGGCGCGGGTTGTCGGTGGCGACGTAGTCGGGCAGATCGGCGGGCGTGGTGAGACCCCATGAGCCGCCGCGTGTGTAGTGGACCTTGGAGTCGTCGGATGCGGCGAGCCACTCGCTCGCGTTGCCCCCCATATCGACGACACCGTAGGGACTGCGGTCGGCCGGGTAGAAACCGACGGCGGCGATGCGCGGAGCGACGTCGGGGAACAAGATGTTGGTGAGCCCTGCGGTGTCGCCTGTGCCCCACGGTGTGGTTCGGCGAGGAAGGGGATTGACGGAGCCATCGGGGAGGACGCGGGCTCCGCGGAGAGCCTTTTCCCACTCCGCGCTCGTCGGCAGGCGCTTCCCGAAGTACGCGCAGTAAGTTGTGGCCCGATCCCACGTCACGTTCGTTGCCGGCATCGGTGCTCCATCGGCGCCAGCGAGCTCGGGTGTCTGAATGTAGAATGGCGTTTCGATCGCGATGCGCTTCGATCCGGTTGCCAGCACCGACAGGGCGCCGTTGGTCAACTCCGTACGATCGATTCGAAATGCTTCGAGGTCGTCGACGATCTTCTCGTTGGTGAGCTCGGGAAATCCGGCGCGTGCCAAGGCCGGCGGATCGCCGAGGCCGCCGCGGATGAAGTCACCTGCGGGGATCTCGATGGTGTCGACCAGCGTGGTCTGGCAGGTTGGCACGGGGATGCGAAGGGGCTCGATCGCCAGGTTGCGACGGGCGTAGCCGGGGAGGGCGCGGAGCGGGATGATCGAGGTGCCGCAATGTTCGCCCGAGGGGCCACGGCCGTCGATCTGGAGGAAGGCGGCGCCGCCCGGGGCCTCGACATAGTCGGAGCGAATGCGGCCGTCGGCCGAGACGGTGGAGGGGCCGCGAGCGAGTCGCGACGCAGCGATGGGCGTCGTGTCCGGCTGGGTCGGGTCGTCGGGGTCGGGCTCGTAAAGGGTCCAGCGGAGGTCTGGGAGTGACGAAATGCTGACGGGGATGGTGGTGAGCGAGACGGGATCCCAGTCGAACGGGGCGAGCTCGAGAGTAAAACGGCCCATATCGCGATCGCGCAGCGATTGGTCGCGCCGGGCGTCGACGGCGACGCGCCAGCGATCGAAGGCGGCGGCACCCAGGGCGGCCAGGACCAAGGCGATGATGGCGAGCGAGACGCCGATGGTGCGGCGCAGGACCTGCTGCGAGCGCGCGACCAGGCGCGACGGGGTCCAGGCGTCGGTCTCGGCGACGCGACGAGACCACTCGGCGTCGAGGGTGGCGACCGCGCCCGGGTGAGCGCGGAGCTCGCGCAACTCGGCGCGGGTCAAGAGGCTCGGTGCGCCGGGGCGCGAACGGCGCAGGTGGTGACGGAGCTGTTCGATCGCGCGGCGGCGCGCGAGATCGCGGCGATCGATCCATCCGAGAACGCGGGGCACCAGGCTATCGTGGATCAGCTCCCACACGGGCTCCCCCGCGCCGCGGCGGGTGCGCACGACGAGTCCGTGACTGCGCAGGGTGTCGAGCACGGCGGCGACGCGGTCCTCCCCGTGGGCGGCGCCAACGATCTCGTGCAGCTCGGCTTCGGTGCGCGCGGCGCGAGCCTGACCGGCGGTGACCAGCGCGAGGAACAGATCGCGGGCGATCGCGGCGACGTCCGCGGCGAGCTCGGTGTCGAGCACGCGATCGAGATGCTCGCCGACGATCGCGTCGAGGCCGCCGAGCCGGCGGTAGTGAACGACGGTGAGCGCGGTCTCGCCCGGGTCGAGCGATTCATACAGGACCGAACACGCGAGTTGCAGGTGCGGTGGATACACACCACCGGTCGTGCCCCAACCCAGCTCCGGGCCGAGGGCGGCAGTCGCGCTCTCGAGATCGGCGACGAGCACGTCGAGCAGCTCCGCGTCTATGGTGAGGCGGTGCTCGGCGAGCGGACCGATGATGGCGTCGCGGGCGCCGTCGCGATCGAGTGGACCGAGGCGGAGGAGCGCGAGATCGTCGAGCGACTGGACGCGGCCCAGGATCCGAGCGAGGTGATCTTCGCGCACGCTCAGCACGACCGACAGATCGGTGGGCCACGGCGTGAGCGCGAGCAACGCGGTCAGGGGATCGTCATCAGTCCCGTCGACCACCGCTTCGAGCTGATCGAGGATGACCACGCGTCGGCCTCCGGACGGCGCCGCGGCAAGGGCCGCAGTTGCCGCGAGGGGATCGGCGCGACACGAGCGGTATTGGGGCGCCACGCCGAGCGCCTCGAGCCGTGGCACTAAGCCGGCGCGGAGGAGCGACGTCTTGCCGGTCCCCGACGGCGCGGTCAGCACGACGACGCGGCGGTACAGCGCGTGCTCGGTCAGGAGCTCCAGCTCGCGGTCGCGGCCGAACAAGCGACCGCGATCCAGCTCGGTGAACGCGGCGAGACGGCGAAACGGCGGGGGCGGTGGGGGCGGTGGTGCGGCGGGTGTCGTCGCAGCGGTTTCACCGGCCAGCGCGGCCGAGAACTCGGCTGCACTCGCGTAACGCTCGGCGGGATCGATCGCCAGCGCGCGCGTGAGCGCGGCGCGCAGCGAAGGATCGTCGATGCCATCAAGGGGTGGCACCAGCTCGGCCCGCGAGCGGCGCCTCCGCCCGGTGAGCAGCGCGATCAGGACCAGCGCGGTCGAGAACAGATCGGAGCGCGCGTCGACACGGCCGCTGCGGATCTGTTCGGGCGCCATGTACGCGGGCGTGCCGCCGGCCGACTCGGCGGCTACCCCGTCGGCGTCGGGCGGGCGCAGGCGCGACAGGCCGAAGTCGACCAGGACCACGCGCTCACGGTCACGACCAGGCACGAGCAACGCGTTGGCAGGCTTGACGTCGGCGTGGACAAGGCCCGCGTCGTGTGCCGCACCGAGGCCAGCGAGCAGCTGACGCACGAGCGCGACCGCGCGCGCCGGCTCGACCACACCGTCAGTGATCACTGCCTGCAGGTCGCGGCCGCCGAGCAGCTCCATTGCAAAGAACAGGCGACCATCATGGGTGACGTCGGCCTGATGGATGCGAACGACGTTCGGATGATCGATGCGACCGACGGCCTGGATCTCGTTGACGAACAGGCGGCCGTCCTCGGAGTCGGGATCGACGCCCGCGAGCAGGACCTTGACTGCGACGTCGCGCTCGACCGCAAGCTGGCGCGCTCGATAGACGACGCCCGAGCTGCCACGCGCGATGATCGCGTCGAGGCGAAGTCGGCCGGGCAACACCACGCCCGCCAGATCGGCGGACGCTGCCACCGCGCGCACGGCGGCCTTCGATCCGCCTCGTCGAGTCCGCCGCGACCAGCCCAGATCGCGACGCCGACCGAGCGGCGGCGCCGCACAGAAGGTCTCGACGCCCGCTGACGTCTGCACGGCGACAGCCGACGACGACCCGAAGTGCTCGCCGAGACGGCGCATCGTGACGGTGCCAGTCTCGGAATCGAGCGCGTCGCCGAGCAGTCCGGCCGCAAGCAGGTCGATGATCGGATCCCCGCTCGCGCCGATCTGGACCGCAACGATGTGGCCAGGGCGCTTACTCGCGACCGCAGCGAGCCACCGTGCGGTGTCGTCCGAGCCGACCGCGCGATCGCTCGTACGCAACGAGAGCACGATCACCGCGCGGTCAGCGGCGAGACTGCGCAGGCGCGCGCCGAGCCATGCCAGCGGTAGCGTCGCGTCATCCGGATACTCGCGGTGACGAAGGCCCGTGACCAGCGCGGGTCCGTTGTTGGTCTCGGTGACCGTCGCCGCGATCGCGATGAGCGCGACCTGCGACCCGACACCATGGAGCTCGTCGAACGCACCCTTGATACCGACTCGATCCGGCGCGTCATCGCCGACGCCGCCGGGACTGAGCCGACGCACGCGCCAGGGCACCTCGGTGGCCAGCAGAATCTCGCCGACGCGACCGAGCGCTAACGTCGCGGCAGGGTGCTTCACCCCGGGCTCGCCGTCGTAGCCGGCGATCAGGACGGCTGCCCCGGTGAGACGCTCTCCATTCACGTCACAAGTATCGGCGAAACACCCCGCGTTGCATCACTGGTCCGCGTCTCAGATGGAGCGATTGCGCATCGGTCAAGCAGCCAGGCTCGCATCGGACCGGCTTGGATCGCAGAGTGGCGAACGTGAGGCTGGCGTGGTGACTGAGTCAAAACGGTGTGCGACGCTCGGCCGGGTGAACGCGTGATGCGTGAGGAATGGGTTGTCGCCGTGCCCGAGTTGTCGGCGCTGCAACGGCGGAGCCTGTCAACGAGTTTGAGACACCGGAGAGCATTAGTTTAGTGGCGCTGCCTCTGCGTGGCTCCGCGCGGCCGGACCGGCGTGCGGGTCGTGA
>JAYTAJ010001312.1:0-5402 GCA_043737575.1 Myxococcales bacterium
CGTCGACTTCGGCGTCGCCGCCAGCGACTACGCCCGCCACCGCATCGGCCATCCGCCCGAGACCTTCCGCCGCCTCGCCGCGCTCGGCGTCGGCCGCGCCGGCCAGGACCTCGCCGATCTCGGCACGGGCACCGGCGACGCGGCGCGCACCTTCGCGGCCGCGGGCGCCCGCGTGATCGGCGTCGATCCGTCGCAGGCGCTGCTCGCCGAGGCCGCGCGCCTCGCCACCGCCGAACCCGTCGCGGTGACCTGGCGCCATGGCGTCGCCGAGGCCACCGGCCTCGCGTCGCACAGCCTCGACGTCGTCACCGTCGCCCAGGCGTGGCACTGGTTCGATCGCCCGCGCGCCGCCGCCGAGGCGCGGCGCCTGCTGCGGCCGGGCGGCGCCCTCGCGATCTTCTACGTCGACTGGCTGCCGCTGCGCGACAGCGTCGTCGAGCGCACCCTCGCGCTGGTCGAGCGCCATCGCACCGAGCCGATGCCCGCCGCGACCCGCGTCGGTCACCACGGCGTCTACCCCGAGTTTCCCGACGACCTCACCGACGCGGGCTTCGAGACCCTCGAGCTGTTCGGCTTCGATCTGACGCAGACGTATCACCACGCCGCGTGGCTCGGCCGCATGCGCGCGTCGGCCGCGGTCGCGACGATGCCCGCCGCCGCCCACGCCGCGTTCGCCGACGAGCTGCTCGTCGCCCTCGCCGACTTCGTCGATCCGACCCCAGTGCCGCATCGCGTGTTCGCGTTGATCGGCCGCGCCCCCAGCTGATCGGTCGTCGCCAACCGAGTTGCCACGCGCAGCCGCTCAAGTCGGCGTGATCGCGATCGGCCGCGCTGGTCCTTCGATTGCACTGGTGGCCAGGGTGGTCGCTCGCGCGCTCGCCTGCTGGCTCGCACTGTCGTCGCTGGTCGGCTGTGACGACGAGGTCGTGCCGGCCGAGGAGCCCGCGTGCTCGCGCGAGCTGGTCGTGTCGCGACCCGTGATCGCGCCGGGCCGGACCGATCTGCTGTTCGTCGTCGATCGCACGCCGTCGATGGCGGATCAAGCCGAGCGCCTGGCCGCCAACGCGCGCTTGCTCGGCGAGGTGATCGCGACGCGGTTCGCACCGTACGACCTGCACATCGGCGTGGTGTCGAGCGACCTCGGCGGCGATGGCGTGCCCGGCTGCCGCAGCGACGGCGACGCCGCCCAGCTCCTGAGCGCGGCCGGGTGCGGGATCGACGGCGCGTTCATGCAGACGCTGCCGCGCGACGACGCCAGCCGCATCCAGAACTTCGACGGTGCGCTGCCCGACGCGCTGGCGTGCCTGCTCGCCTTGCCGCCGTCGACGTGCCCGGTGAGCCAGCCGCTGGCCGCGGCCGCGCGCGCCGTCGATGGATCGGCGACCGGCAACCTCGGCTTCCGCCGCGCCAACACCCAGCTCGCGATCATCGTCGTCACCGACGGCGACGACTGTTCGATGACCGCGCGTGATGCGCTCGCCCGCGCCGGGCTCCCGCTCGATCGCGAGGCCGCGGTCGACTTCGCGTGCTTCGCGCGCGGGCTGCGCTGCGATCCCGACCTGCCGCACGACCCGGGCGAGCATCGCGGTTGCGTCGCGCGCGACGACGGCGGGCTCGCCGACCCGCGCGCGCTGCTCGCGGCCAGCGACGCCGCGGCGATCAGCGTCGTCAGCGGGGGCGCGATCGTGTCGGTCGATCCCGGACCGCAGCTCTCGCCGGTCTGCGACGGTGCCGGCCCCGCGCCGCGCCTCGCGCTGGCGTGGCTGCCCGAACGGACGTTCGCCGCCGACGTCTGCGCCGAGGTCTGGACCGACGTGTTCGCCTATCGGCAAGGGCCCCTGTTGCCGGCGACCGACCTGTGCTTGCCCGCGGACGCTTCGCCGCTGCGATGTGCGGGCACGTTGACGCACGCCGACGACGCGCGCGCGGTGCCGTGGTGCGATGCCAGCCACGGCCCACCGTGCCTGCGCGCGCTGGAGACGACGTTGATGTGTCCCGACGCGGTCCACATCCAGCTCGATCGCGGCGACCCCCGCCTGCCCGAGCCCAGCGTGCTCGAGCTGCGCTGCGAGCTGCCGTGCGACTGGATCGCCGCGGCGCGGTGACGAGCGACGACCGACGGCGAGATCAACCGCGTCGCGCTGCCAGGCGGCGCGGTCACGCTGGTCGCGCTGGTGCCGCGCCCCGATCTGCTGACGATGCTGCCCAACGGCGACCTCCTCACCGGCGGCACCGGCCTCACGCCTGGCACCGCCGAGATCCGCCGCATCACCCAGGCCGGCGTCGTCACGACGGATCAGCGCACGGTGATCGGGAAGAACACGGGATCGGGATCCCAGCGGCCGCGGCCGAACTGATCGATCCAGGCCTGGGTCGGCGCCGCGCGCAGGTAGGCCGAGAGCTGGTGCGCGGCGCGCAGCCGCGGATCGGCGGCGGGCCCGGCCGCGACCTCGACCAGGTACGGCCGCCGCAGCCGTGGATCGCTCGTGGATCGTGCCCTCCGGCGGCGCGACCCGACGCAGCACCGCGCGGGTCCGCAAGATCAGCTCGCGGATGTTGAACGGCTTGACCAGGTAGTCGTCGGTGCCAGCCTCGAAGCCCTCGATGCGATCCTCGCTGAGCGCGCCCGCGGTCATCATCACGATGCCGATCTTGCTGGTGCGCGGATCGGCGCGCAGGCGGCGGCACACCTCGTAGCCGTCGATGCCAGGCATCGCGAGATCGAGCAGCACGGCGTCGGGCACGCGCTCGAACGCGTGGGCCAGCGCCTCGAGGCCATCGTGGGCGACCACGACCTCGAAGCCCGACGTGCGCAGGTTGTACTCGACCATCCGAGCCAGATCGGGTTCGTCGTCGACCACGAGCGCGAGGGGCGCCATGGCCAGACCGTAGCGGACCGCGCGCCCGCTCGAGGCAACAGCTGCGTTAACTCTCACGGCCGCTCCCAGCGTGGCGGCGCGGCTTCATCCGCGCACGGCGCTACCGCGGTTGCGGTCAGCGGTCGCCGCGCCGGGCGTTGGCGCGGATCGCCGCGACCAGGTACGGCGTGAGGCCGGCGCCGTGCTGGTCGAGGTTGGCGGCGAAGCGCTGATCGGCCTCGTAGAGGTCGGCGAGGCGAGCGTGCATCGCGACGTCGCACGGGTAGAACCAGCGATCGATCGACCGGCGGTGGCGATCGGCGAACGCGAGCGCGCGCGGATCGTCGGGCGCGATGCCCGCGGCGAGCGCGGCGACGGCGTCGGCGTAGATCGCGCCTTGCTCGGCGCCGAGGCGCTGCCAGTCGTCGGGGCCGTAGCCCTGGGTGCGCGCGGCCGAGATCTGGTACGCCGCGGTCTCGCCCCAGCGCGCCTCGGCCTCGTCCTCGTAGCGCGTGGGGTCGAAGCCGTCGAACAGGTGTTTCGGGTCCATGGGGTCGCCTCTCTCGTCGAGCGCGCGCAGGGCGCAGTCGACGGCGCGGAGCATCTCCGCGGTCTGGTGGGCGCGACGCTCGAGCTCGGCGCGCTGGGCTCGCAGCGCGGCGCGGCGATCGAACGCGGGATCGTCGAGCGAGCGGCGGATCTCCTCGAGGGAGAGCCCGAGCTCGCGGCCGATCAAGATCTGCTGCAGGCGCAGCAGATCGTCGTCGTCGTACCGCCGATATCCCGCCGTGGTGCGCGCCGCGGGCACCAGCAGTCCGAGCTCGTCGTAGTGGTGCAGCGCCCGCACCGAGATGCCGGTGAGGGTCGCGACCTCCTTGACCTGATAGGTGCGTCGCGTGGTCATGGCGCTACCGTGGGGCCTGACGCGACGTGAGGGTCAAGCGCGATCAGCGCAACGACCACTGGAGCAGCTGGCCGACCATCGCGGCGTCGTGCCGGGCGTGGCCGACGGTGACGATGGCGGGGCCGGCGGCGGTCGTGACGACGACGGCGGCACGCGCGCGGGTCTCGTCGCCGTTGCGCGAGATCACGCCCGCCTCGCTGACGAGCTTGCCATCGCGCAGGCGCCACGCCTCGACGTGACCCTGGCGCGACGGTTTCGCGCCGCTCGGTCCGGTCGCGAGGACGCGATCACCGTCGACCAGCAGATCCTTGATCTCGCCCGCGGCGCCATCGCTCGGCGTCGACGCGTCGTGACGCAGCTCGAGTCGATCGCCGCGCAGCGCGAACAAGCCGAGGCAGGCCTTGCCGTCGGCGTCGTACTGCCCGCCGACGACGATCTCGGCGGTGCGATCGCCGTCGAGGTCGGCGACCGCGACAGTGCGGAGGCGCGTCGTCGTGCCCTTCCTCCAGCTGAAGCGCGCGCGCAGCGCGAGGTCGCCCGTGAAGACGCTGAGATCGCCCTGCTCGGCGCGCAGCGAGTGGTCGGCCCTGAGGGCCGCGGTCTTGAGCGCGCCGCGCCGCCCCGCGACGACGATCTCGGCGCGGCTGTCGCCGTCGACGTCGCCGATCGCGATCCCGTTGACGCGCATGCTCGCCAGCTCGGCGCCGTCGAGCGAGGCCTCGACGCGCGTCGACAGCATCCCGGCCTTGAACGTCCACGTGCGCACGAAGCCGGTCTCGCGGACGCCGTCGAACTGGAAGCCGCCCGTGACGATCTCGAGCGCGCCGTCGCCGTCGAGATCGCCGATCGCCAGGCCGAAGCCATGCGTGTACGCGCCCACGCCCCACGTGGTCTCGGCGAGCGTCGCGACCGCGCCATCGCGCAGCCCGAGCACCGCGAGCCGCGCCCGCGCCGACTCGGGGGCGTCGCCGACCCGCCCGAGCGCGACGATGTCGGCGCGGCCGTCGCCGTCGACGTCGCCGACCGCGACGTTGCGGATCGTCGAGCCGCGGCCGTCGTCCCAGCCGCCCTCGGCGAGGAGCGTCCACGCGCCGCCGCGCTCGCCGTAGATCGGCACGGTCGATCGACGGCCGTCCGTGTCGTCGGCGTCGCCACCCGCGACCAGCTCGGGCGCGCCATCGCCGTCGAGATCGGCCGCGACCGCCGAGAACAGGCGGGTCTCGCCGGCCGGGTTCGCCTCCTCGCGGAGCACGGTGGCCCGCGGCAGCGGCAGCCGCTCGAGCGCCTGGTTCGCGACGTCGCGATCGCGACAGCCGCTCAGCACCAGCAGGGGCACGATCAGCGCGACAGGTCGCATCGCCCGATGCTTGCACGATCTCACGGCACGGTCGCGGTGAGCGTGGCGGTGGTGACGCCGCCGCGGTCGTCGTGCAGCACCGCCCACAGGTGGACCGGGCCGGGAGTCGACGGCGCGGTCCAGCGGACGGTCGTCCGGGTTTCGGACGAACCACTGGCGACGCCGGTCGCGTCGGCCGCCAGGGCGCCGTCGGTCGCGAACCAGCCGACCCGCAGCGTCTCGGCGGCGGGGACGATCGCGACCTGCGCGCGATCGTAGACGACGTAGGCCTCGGCGGCGGCGG
>JAYTAJ010001313.1:0-12435 GCA_043737575.1 Myxococcales bacterium
ACCGAGCGCGTCGTACGTATACGCTGCGGCCTGGAACGTCCCGATCAGCCCGGTGTCGTCGTAGACGTCGATCCACCGCGAGCTGAGGCGTCCCTGACCGAGCTGACCGAACGGCAGCCCGTCATAGAGGTAGCGGCTGCGCGCCAGCGTATGAGGCGTCCCGGGTGCCGTGCCCAGCGAACCCAGCCCGCAATCGGTGAGGGTCACGGACGTGACGACGGACGGAAACAGTCCCGCATACGTTGTCGTGGTGCAGACGTCGTCGTCAGTCCGATGCAGATCACCTTCGTCGTGAGTCTCGGTCGGACGGCCTCTCGAGTCGGTCGCGAGCAACTTGCTTCCGGCCTGCGTGTTGTTGAACGTGATGAGGTTGTTGCCCTCCCAGGCGCGCGTTGACGTACGAAGCGAGATCCCGGCGCCGGCACACTGGTCCGAGCCCAAGGCGAAGATGTTGCCTTGCCACTGGTCGCTGCAGTTGAACGGCCAGAGCGTGGTGAGCGGGTAGCCCTCGTGCGTCAACGGCAGCTGCCGGACACCGTAGGCGAACGAGGTGGAGGCAAACTGCACTTCGAGATCCGGGCCGCTCAGATAGGGATCCAGGTGCGCGGAATCGAAACTCCCCTCCTTCCGGGTGATTGTCTGCAGGCGACCGGCGACGGCCTTCTCGGCAAACGTGGTACCCGGGCCGGCGGGCTCGCCGAAATCGTAGGCTGTGAGGACTCCATCGACGATTCCATCGCGCCGCGACGTTCCCGCCAGGACGAGCTGGCGGCGATACCCAGGAAACGTCCAGCGCGTCGACACGCCGTCGTAGATCATCGAGGCATTGCCGTAGCGGTAGAACACCGGCTCGAGATCGGGCCCCGAGCCATCGACGATCGACGTCCGGATCTCGCTCACGACGATCTCCGGGAAGGGCACCATGTGACGCGGCGCGAGCGAGAGATCGCGCTTGGCGTTGGCGTACCGGATGCTCGTCGTCGCGCCGTAGCCGTTGTCGATGGCGATGAGCCGGCCGACGCCGCCCCGATCGCCGGAGTCCGCCGGCAGCAGCGAAGACATCACCAGCTGCTGGCCGGCGATGCGGACGACGTCCGGCAATCCGTCGGCATCAAGATCGATCAGGCTCGCGACATGATGGGGCGTGTCACCGCACCACCCGAAAGACTCCGAGAGCGCGAAGCCCGCCTCCGGGTGTCCGTCGATCTTGCGCGCGGGGCCGTACCCGTGTCCCGTGTTGAATCGCACACGCCAAGAACGCCACGAGAACGCGCTCAGGATTGGGTCGCGCATCCCGGTGTTCTCGACCGCATCGAGCAAGCCATCGCCGTTGAGGTCGGCCTCACCGGACACCTGCCCATCGGTGAAGACGCCCTGACCGTCCGCGCAGACCAGCTTGCGATCGGTGTTGAACACAGGAGCGGCCCACGGATCCGTCGGCAGCCTACTCTCGATGGACTCGAGTGATCCCTTGGCGAAGGGATCTGCCGACCGCGTCTGATGCCAGGAGTATTGCTCAGGCACAGCGTCGAGCACAGGCGGATAGACCGGCGGGTCCTTCAACGACGTCCCCTGGATCCAGTGCTCGTAGAATGACGAGGGCACCGGCGTGTCTGCGAATGGCGTGCTGTCGTTGCTCGTGAACGCGCCGAGCCTATTGAGGAACACGACAGAGCCCAACTCGCTGGCCTCAGCCTCGCAGGATCCCTGCACCAGATCCTCGGAGTTGCCGTCGACTTGGGCGGCGTAGTAGTAGCCCGGCACCTGCGTAGCGTCGGGGGGCTGGCGAAGCAGCAACTCGGACGGGCGTTCGCAGACATGCATCGGACTAACGAGCGATGCAACGTCCGGGTACCCGTCGCCGTTCGCGTCGATGACGCTCCACTCGGCGACCGTGTCGCTGCCTGCCGGCCCTTCGTAGTCTGCCCACAGCGCGCACCGCTGCGCCGGCCCGTCGTAGCAGACCTCAGGGGGGTGCACGTCCGGGTCGACGCCCCATGGGCATCGCCACTCCCTGCACTTGCTGGAACGTCCCCGCGTCCAGCTCTTGCTCCTCGCGACCGGCGTTTGCGTCAACCATTCGCCGGACATCGGGACCTGGGCCGCAACATCGGTCGCGCTCTTGAAACCCTGGTCTCGCAGATACCGACGAACCGCCGAGATGTCGATCCGAGTAGACCGCCACGCGATGCCACCATTCGGGCCCTCCTCGTTGATCCACACCTTCCATGCGTCGTCCCAACCGTCCTTGGCGTCGACGACATCGAGTCGCCCGTCCCCGTTCCAGTCGACGAGCTCGCGCCACGTCTCGGTCGTGATCGCGGGCTCGCGTCCCCATCGGTGCTTGAGCGCGTCACCAACGAAGCGGAACGTCGTCTGCTCAAACAGCTCGGATGGCGAGGTCCAACTCGAGACGGGACCCGCGAGGTCCATGCCGTCGGCGGTGAGCCGTCCCGCGGCGAGGTACCACTTGCTGCCGTCTTTCCACACCTCGTCGGGGATCCCGTCCCCTGTGAGATCGCGAATCATGTGAGTCGAGCGCGTGTAGTCGCGACGTCCCCAGAACACCTCAGTCCCGCCTCCGGACGGCGGGCTGTGAACGTCTTCGGACCACTCGTAGCTGGCAGAGAGGTCGTCGCGGAACTCGGCCGGCAACGACGACGAGCGCGCGACGTCCACTGGTTTGGCGTACCGGACCTCGAGATCGGGCGAGCTCATGGAAGGCGTGCTGACTGCGCCGTAGCGGTAGCTCGCGAGCGGCAGCTCGCCGATTCCGCCCTCGCCTTTGACCGTCACCGAGGACAGGCGTGGCTTGTCGGTGTCGGGCTCGGGGGTGTAGCGGAAGTGGTAGCTACGGATCGTCTTGCGGTCAGCCGGACTCAGGTTGTCGCGCGCGACGACGCGGATCTCCGTGAGGCGCGTCGTTCGATCGCTCGGAATGTGGTCGTCCGTCGAACGGTCGATGATGTACGCAGTCTGGGCGCCACCTGGGCCGTTGCGATGATCGCACGCCGTTGCTGTGCCGTAGTTCCCGGGCCCTTGCGGCCGAGGCTGCCACCATCCATCGTGGACGAGCTGGATCTCGTAGAGCGGGAGATCGTTGGAGCCAAAGCCATACTCGAGGCTCTTGATGCGGAGATCCGCGCCGCAGGTGCCCAGGCGACTGGTGTCGTAGTGAATGACGACCTTGTCGCCATTGATCGTGTCGCGGATCTCGCGCAGCAGCCACAGGTCGGGGATATTCCAGTCGTTCGTCCCCTCGATCGTGGCGGCCGGCCGGAAGACGTACAGGAGGTTGTCGAGAGTCCTGAGCGTCCATCCGTCGCCGAGCTTTGTCAGCTCCATGTACGAATCGGCAAGGTACGGGACGTAGCGGATGCCCAGGGGGTCGACCTTCACCATCCGCTGAGGCGCCCCGCCGAGCGTCAGCGTGAGCCGGTCCGGCCGCTCGTCGGTCGTCGCGTCGGCCCGAGGCCGGGTGCGCTGCGGTCGCTCCTTCGCGACGTAAGTGAGAGGAATGTCCCAGCCCGCGCCCACGGCGCCTGCGCGCGTGAGGCCGGTGTAGACGACCGAGAGTGGCACGGGCAGCCGGCCACGGGGCGATGGCAAGTCCAGCGCGACCGCCGCCGCATATCCCCCGGTGGGTGATACCGCGGTGCTGGCGTTCGGCCCAGCAGTCGTGCCCGCTGAGCCCGGTTGCCCGGCAGCGCTAGCGAACACGCCGCACAGCACCGCCGCAGCAGCGATGAACCTCGAACAACGCAGACCTCTCGCATCGACCATCGGACACACCTCGCGAATGAGTTGCGGCCGGTTTCGACCGCACGCCGTCGTGGTTGCGTGCGATCTGCGTTTTCTTTGATCGGCGATGTTCGCGGCGCGACGTCTCGCTGTCGTGCGGGCGTGTCCACGATCGGCTTCCCGGAGCCCGACATGCTCGGCACCGACGCGAAGGTCGCGGCGGGGCGATGGCGGTGCAGCCGGACAACTCGGGCGGGCCGCTGGTGACCGACGCCGGGCTCGTCGTCGGCATCGTCGTCGCCAAGCTCAGCGCGGCAAAGACGTTCGAGGCCACGGGCTCCATCCCCGAGAACGTCAGCTTCGCGGTCAAGGCCAGCGAGCTCGCGCCGCTGTTGCGCGGCCTGGCGTTGCCGCGGGAGCCGAAGATCAAGCAGCGCGGCGACGCGATCGCACATGCGCAAGGCGCGGTGTGTCAGGTGCTGGCGTCGAGCGAACCGGCGCCGCCGGCGACGACGGACGCCACGCCGGACGCCGACGACGACACGACGCACCTGTCGAAACCGCAGGTCGCCACGACGATCGCGGCGATGGGCCCGCGGCTACGTCCGTGCCGCACGAGCCACGACAGCTCGCCCTTCGAGCAGGTCACGGTGATCGCGCGGATCCGGCCGACCGGCGAGGTCGAGTCGGTGACGCTGGTCGATCCGGGCGCCGAGCGCGACTCGCGGGCGCGGTGCGTCGGCTTCGTCTTCAAGGCGACGCGCTTCCCCGCGACGGCGGCGGGCGCCAACTTCAAGTACACCGTCAAGCTCGACGGATAGCCCGCGACGATCAGACCTGGAAGATCGCGGCGCCCCAGGTGAAGCCGGAGCCGAAGACGGTCGACAGGATGCGGTCGCCCTTCTTGACCTTGCCCTCACGGCGCCAGTGATCGATCGTGAGCGGCACGGTGGCGGCGGTGGTGTTGCCGTAGAACTGGATCGAGTTGAGGCACTTCTCGACGGGGATCTGGGCGAGCGCGGCGACCTGCTCGTTGATGCGCAGGTTGGCCTGGTGGGGGACGAACCAGGTGATGTCGTCCCAGGTGAGGCCGGTGTCGGACAGCGCGCGCTGGGTCGCGAGGTTCATCTCGCGGACGGCGCGGACGTAGACGCGCTTGCCGTCCATCTGCGGGTACATGTCGAGGTTCTTCTCGCGATCCTTGGGATCGAAGTACATGAACGGCGCCTTCGCGATGTCGAAGACGCGGATGTACAGGTTCTCGGCGCCGGTGCCGTCGGCGTGGAGCTTGGTGTACATGACGCCAGCGCGGGGATCGTCGGAGTCGACGGGACCGAGCACCATCGCGCCGGCGCCGTCGCCGAACAGCACGGTGACGTCGCGACCGCGGGTGGTGTAGTCGAGCGAGTGGCTGTGGATCTCGGCGCCGACCAGGAGCACGCGCTTGTAGTGGCCGACCCGGATGAACGCGTCGGCCATCTGCAGGCCGTACAGGAATCCGGAGCACTGCTGGCGGATGTCGTAGCAAGGGCACGCGGTCTTGTCGGCGATGCCGAGCTTGCGCTGCAGGTACACGCCGGCGCCGGGGAAGTGGATGTCGGGCGACAGGGTCGCGAAGATGATGCAGTCGATCTGATCGGCGGCGAGGCCGGCGTCCTCGAGGGCGCGCTGGGCGGCGGTCAGCGCGAGGTCGCTGGTGGTGACGCCGGGCGCGACGAAGCGGCGCTCGCGGACCCCGGTGCGCTGCTGGATCCAGGCGTCGTCGGTCTGGATCTGCTGCTCGGGCTGACGCACGTGGCTGTCATCGAGGAAGCGGAGCTCGTCGTTGGTGACGACGCGCTCGGGGACAAACGAGCCGAGACCCAGGACGGCGGTGCGCAGCATCTCGGCGTGGTAGCGCGCTGCGAGGCCCGACACCAATCATGCCCCGTCACGACTCTGTCATCACGACGGCGACTGGCGCGGCGTCGCTGGATCGGGCAGGTTCCCGACGTGCGATCGATCGCCCTCGCCTGCGCCGCGGTCGCGGTCGCGTCCGTCGGGGTCGCCCGCGCCGAGACGCCCGACGCGCTCTACGATCGATTCTGTCTCGCGTGTCATGGCGCGCGCGGCGACGGCGCGGGCCCGGCGGCGCCGTGGCTGTGGCCGCGACCTCGGGATTTCACCCAGGCGAGCTTCAAGTGGATCACGACCGATGACGCGTCGCGTCCGGCCCGCGCCGATCTGGCGGCGACGATCCGCTGGGGCGCGCCGGGGACGGCGATGCACGGCTTTGGCGCGACGCTCGGCGCCCACGAGATCGACGCGCTGGTCGATCTCGTGCTGGGGTTCGCGCGGCTGCCGGCCGATCCAGCGACGGCGCAGCCGCGGCTCGCGGCGATCACGGGCGGGTCGATCGACGACGCGGCGCGGGTGCGGGGCGCGGCGCTGTGGACAAAGCTGGGCTGCGTGCAGTGCCATGGCGACGACGGCCGCGCGGGCGAGGCGACGGCGGCGCCGATGGCGAATCGCTACGGCGCGCCGCAGCGGCCCTACGATCTGACCGCGGGCCCGATGCGGCGACCGCGCGCGGGCGACGACGCCCAGGCGCGGATCGCGGCGGTGATCGCGACGGTGCGCCACGGCGTCGGCGGCACGGCGATGCCGGCCTTCGCGCTGGCCGATCGCGACGCGATCGATCTGGCGGCGTTCGTCGTCGCGCTGGCGCCACCGCCCTCGCCGCCCTACACCGTCGACGATCTGCCGGCGATCGTGGTCGAGCTGGATCGCGACGGTCACCTCACCCGCGCCGGCTACCGGCCGAGCGCGGCGGGCGATCCCGACGGCGTGCCGTTCGGCCACACGATCGCGCTGCAGGGCGAGCCGCCGGCCGCGCTCGCCCCGGCGCAGGCGTCGCTGTCGTCGCGGCAGTGCGCGCGCTGCCACCCGAAGCAGGTGCGCGAGTGGACGGGCTCGCTCCACGCGCTGGCGGGATCGCCCGGGCTCCTGGCGCAGACCGCGCGCCTCGAGGACGACGCCGCGGTCGAGTCGTGCCTGCGCTGCCACACCCCGCTCGCCGAGCAACAGCCGCGGCTGCGCCCGGGCCAGCGCGGCGGCGACGACGCCGATCGCACCTATACGATCAACGCCGCGTTCGATCAGCCGCTGCAGCACGAGGGCCTGACCTGCGCGGCGTGTCACGTCCGCGACTGGACCCGCCATGGGCCACCGCGGATCACGTCGCCGCTGCTCGCACTGCCCGGCTATCCGCGCCGCGAGCTCGCGGTCTACGAGCGCGCCGATCTGTGCGCCGGGTGTCATCAGCTGCCCGCGCGGCTCGCGGTCGGGGGCCGACCGCTGCTCGACACCTACCGCGAGTGGTTGCTCGGCCCGTACATGCCGCGCGGCGTGCAGTGCCAGCACTGCCACATGCCGAGCCGCGAGCACACCTGGAAGGGCGTCCACGATCCGGACACCTTCCGGCAGGGCATCGCGGTCGCGGCGGCGTCGGCGCGGGGCGCGACTGGCGTGGTCACGGTGCGCGCCCGCGTCACCAACGTCGGCGCCGGCCACTACCTGCCGACCACGCCGACGCCGGCGGCGTGGCTCGACGTCGAGCTGATCGACGGCGACGGCGCGATCATCCCGGGTGCGCGGGCGAGCAAGCGCATCGGCCGCCACCTGCGGTTCGTCGGCGGCGAGTTCGTCGAGGTCGAGGACACCCGCATCCCGCCGGGCCAGAGCCTCGGGCTCGCCCAGGGCTGGCGCGGCGGCGCGGTCGATCGCGCGGTGCGGGCGCGGGTCCGGGTCCGGGTCCGGCCCGACGACTACTACGAAGGCCTGTACCGCGCGCGGCTCGGCGCGAAGCTCGCGCCCGACGTGCGCGCGATGTTCGAGGAGGCGCTGGCCCGCGCCGAGGCCAGCCCCTACGTCGCGTACGAACAGACGATCGCGATCACCGCGGCGCCCTGACGGGATCGACGTCAGTACGTCAGTACGTCAGTACGCCAGCGGCGGCGCCGCGGTCGCGGGCGCGGGCACCCCGAGCAGCGCCGCCACCGTCGCGGTGACCGACAGTGCGGAGACCGCGTCGTCGATCGCGCGCGGCGCGACGCCGGGGGCGCGGACCACGATCGGGATGCGGAGATCGTCGTCGCTCGGCGGATCGTGCGACGTGCCGGCCGGGTAGCCCGACACCAGGTTGCCGTCGTCGGGCCACACGAACAGATCGCCGGACTCGCCCGGCACCGCGCTGGCGCAGACGACCGCGTCGACGTCGGACAGCCCGACGCAGCCGTCGGGCAAGCGATCCATGCGCACCACCCGCTGCACGCCCGCGAGGTCGTCGACCGCGCGGCCCATCGCGACCAGCGCCAGCTCGCGATCGGCGGCGGCGTCGAGCGCGGGGCTGCCGTAGATCATCGCCGACGACACCGCGGCGACCCAGTCGCCGGGGCCGAGCACGCCGACCGCCGCGGCCTCGGCGGCGGCCTCGATCGCCTTCGGCGCGATGCGCACGCCGCCGCTGCGCTCGGGCATCGGGGTCGCGCCGTGATCGCTGGTCAGCACCACCGCGTAGCGATCGCGGCCGACGTGGTGATCGAGCGCGTCGAACAGCCGCACCAGCTCGCGATCGAGGCGGCGCTCGAGGTCGAGCATCTCCCACGACTCCTGACCCCACTGGTGGCCGGCGTAGTCGTGAGCCGAGAACGAGATCGCGAGCAGATCGGCGTCGTCATCCTCGCCGAGGTGCTCGCCGTCGAGCGCCGCGATCGCGACGTCGATCTCGATCGTGTCGAGGAACGGCGTGAGCCGCAGGCCCTTCGCCGGATCGCCCTCGGCGTCGAGGCGATGCGGGAACGTCGGGATCGTGCCCTCGCCGGGCCCGTCATCGGGGCCACCGGTCAGCCGCGCGACGGCGTCGGGATCGGCGATCCCCCACGCTCGGGTCAGGAACCGCGCGACCGGATGGGTCGCGCCGTGGGCGACCACCCACGACGGCACCGCGCCGTACGCGGTGCTGGTCGTCATCGCGCGCGCCGCCGGCTCGTACCACAGCGCGACGTCGGGACGCTGGCCGCCGAGCATGCACGCCGCGCGGGCCTTGCCGGCGATCACCACCGACCGCGACGCGGGCCGCGCCGCGCGCAGCGCCTCGGCCAGTCCGGCGACCCGCAGGTTGGCGCCTGACGCGCCCTCGATCCCCGCGACCGGTCGCCCGTCGAGGCCGAGGACCGCACTGGCATCGTCGTACTCGGCCGGTCGCTCCTTGCCCGCGGCGCGGCGATACCAGCTGTTCGCGACGATGCCCGTCACCCGTGGCGGCGCGCCGGTGGCGATCGCGGCGTGGCCGGGCGCGGTGAACGCGATCGCGTACGGGTAGCGCGCGTTCTTCCACACCACGCCCTCGCGCAGCAGGCGATCGAGCCCGTGCGTGTACGACCCGCGCCGCGCCTCGAGGCCCCAGCTCGGCAGCTGATCGATCACCAGCAGCACCACCAGCCGCGGCGGCGGCGGTGACGCGAGGGGCGGCGTCGGCACCGACCGCGAATGGCAAGCGAACGTCAGCAGCGCGAGGACGGACAGGCAGCGCACGTCACGAAGTTACCGCGCGCGGGGCTTTTTGCTGCGGCCGCGACGCCCGTGGTTGTAGCTTCCGCGCATGCCTCGGCCCCGTCACCTGATCGCCGTCGTCCTCGCCTTGGCCGCTTGTGGAGACGACAGCGGCGGCGGCGATCCCGACGCGGTGGGTCTGCCGCCGACCGCGGATCCGACTCGCGACATCGTCGACACCACGCTCGCGATCGATCTCGGCGCGCGCGACGGCGTCGCGACGATCGCCCTCGCCGCGTCGACCGGCCCGGGCGCCAGCCTCGAGATCGGCGATCTCGAGATCCGCGGCGTCACCTCGGGCGGCGTGGCGGTGCCGTTCGCGATCGTCGCCGATCGCCTCGATCTCGGCGTCGGCCCCGAGCCGATCACCGTCGCGATCGACTACGCGTGGCGGTTCCACGAGGACAGCGACGGCGTCGACATGGACGGCTTCACGCTGACGTGGCCGTACTTCTGCGGCAACGTCTTCCCGTGTCGGTCGAACCCGGCCGATGGCACGACGTTCCACCTGGCGATCAGCGGCAACGCGACCGGCACCGTGGTCTACCCCGCGGTGATTCCGGATCAGGCGCCGTCGTACATGGCGGCGTGGGTGGTCGGCGACTACGTCCGCACCATCCTCGGCACCACCACCGCGGGCACGACGGTCGTGGTCTGGGCCGGCCCCGGCGAGGCCGCGGCGGCGACCAGCGGCACCGAGCACCTGGTCGCGGCGTTCGACTGGCTCGAGCAGCACGTCGGGCCGTATCGCTTCGGCTCCGAGGTCGGCACCGTGGCGGCGCGGTGGGGCGCGAGCTCCTACGGCGGCATGGAGCATCACCCGCTGTGGCACGTCGCCGCGGCGGCGCTCGGCGACGAGAGCATCAACGTCCACGAGGCCGCCCACGGCTGGTTCGGCGACGGCATCCGCGTCGAGTGCTGGGAGGACTTCACGCTATCCGAGGGCGCGGCGACCTACTACGAGGCCCGCGTCGTCGAGGAGGTCGGCGCGGCGGGCGCGGGCGCGGCGGCGTGGGCCGCGCTCGACAACGAGCTCGCGTCGATGCGCGCCAGCGGCGGCGTCGGCATCGCGCGGCCCGACGGCTGCGGCTCCGTCGACGTGCTCGACCTCTTCACGCGCGTGCCGTACGTGAAGGGCGCGATGTTCCTGCGCGCGGTCGAGCGCCGCATCACCCGACCGACCTTCGACCTCGTGATGCGGACGTTCTACACGCGCTTCGGCGGCAAGGCCGCGGGCATTGCCGATCTGGTCGCGGTGATCCAGGAGATCAGCCGCTACGACGCGACCCCCTGCGCGCGCGACTGGCTGTCGGTCCGCGCCGTCCCGACCGCGCTCACCTGCCCGTAGCCGCGCCGAAAACACCCACCCCGAGGCACGCAGCGGATCCCCCCGGCTCCGTCGCGTCCTCTCCCCGTCCCGCTCGTCGATCCATGGGCGCCGCAGCGCCCGGCTCGCTACGCCGACGACGGCGCGTTCGCGTCCTTCTGCACGCTCGAGGCGAACAGCCCCTTGGGGCCGTCGTTCTCGACGTACTCGACGGGCTGTCCCTGGATCAGGGTGCGAAACCCTTCACCGCTGATCGCCGAGTAGTGCACGAAGACATCCCGCCCATCCTGTGCGCGCGAGATGAAGCCGTAGCCCTTGGCGTCGTTGAACCACTTCACTGTGCCGTTCGCCATCGTTACTCCTCCAAAATCCTCACGGCCCACGGCGGACCGTCTCCCCCGTTTCAGCACGACCGGGAACCGCTTGCCAACGAGCACCGCGAAAAACCCGTCCGTGCATTGGAATTGTGCGGCCAGGGCGGATCAAGCGTCCGCTACTCGGACACTCGGAACTCACGAGCTTTGCGCGTCTCGGAGGGGAGGCTCAGCGGGTACCGCTGAGGGGAGGGATGGCGACATCCCTCCCAGATCAATTGTTCGGAACCCAGCGGACCGTGCCGACGCCGCCGAGCTCGACCTCGGCGTGCTGGCGCATCGGCTGGACCCGGACGCTGTGGCCGTCGGTGGTCATACCGTTCGTCGATGCCGCGTCGATCATCCACAGCGCACCGTCGATGGCGACGACGATGACGTGGACGCGCGAGATCCGCTCGAGCGCGAGCGAGGTCGCGCCGGCGGTGTCACAGCGGCTGTAGCGCCCGAGCAAGATCCCGCGCTGCGCCGACAGCTCGGCGACCGGCACCGCGTCGGCGCCGAGCCGCGATCGGATCTCGAGGCGGCCCATCGCCGGCGAGTCGGTCTCGTGATCGAGCCGCGCTCGCGACGGTCCCGGCACCGCGGTGATCTGGGTCCGCATGCTCGACACCATCGGGTCGTGGACCCGACTGCCCTCGGCGAGCCGCGGCGCCGGCCGCCGCCGCTGCCACTGATCGGGCTCGGCGTCGCGATCCTCGATGTAGATGCGCTCGGGCATCGCGGCCATCGCCTCGTCGACGTCGACCGGCCAGTCGTCGACGCCGGTCGGGAAGCAGTAGAGAACGTAGCGACCGACGAACACGAACGCGGGTCCGAGCGCGGTGATCGCCTCGAGGCGGCGGCCGTCCTCGTCGCGGAACGCGGTGCTGGTGCGCAGATCGAGCAGGCGGTAGCGGATCTCGGCGCCGCCGGGCCCGCCCCAGTCCTTGGCCGGATCGACGATCACCACCAGGTGGCGCAGCGATAGCGAGGCGTCACCGTCGAGGAACAGATCGCACTGGCCGTGGCGACCGATCAGCCCGGCGTTGATCGCGCCCGGCTTCGCGGCGATCCACATCGAGCCGGCGACTCGATCGCGCGCGGTGTCGACCGCGACCACCGCCACCCCGGGCCCGACGCCGCCGGCGATCGCGCGGTGGACCTGGGGCCACAACGCGGTCAGGCGCTGGATGGCGCTGCGCCCGGGCACGGCCGGCAGCGGCGACGGATCGACCATCGCCATGGTCCGCAGGTTCTCGGCGCCGCGACGATCCTGGCCCGCTGCCAGCTCGATCACCCGCGTGCGCATGCGCTCGATCATACCCGGGGCGCCCGGGACAACAAAGCAGTCAAAAGGCGGCAACAGACAGCCCGACCGCGAAGATCGCCGCTACCCCGCCAGCCACCCGAAGAAGGTTGCCA
>JAYTAJ010001314.1:0-12384 GCA_043737575.1 Myxococcales bacterium
GGATGCGGCCGCCGTCCATCGGCAAGGCCGGGATCAGGTTGAAGCCGGCGATGACGAGGTTGATCCAGCCGAGCGCGCCGAGGACGAAGCTGCCGGTGAGCGCGCCGAGGCCGAGGCCGATGCCCGCGAGGGCGAGGGACACCGCGGGGCCGGCGGCGGCGATCGCGATCTCGTCGTTGGCCGAGCGCGGCAGCTCGCTCATCTGCGCGGCGCCGCCGAGGAACGACAGCTCGATCGCGTGGACCGGCACCCGACGCCGACGCGCGACCACGGCGTGGCCGAGCTCGTGGAGGAGCACCGAGGCGAAGCCGGCGATGACGGCGACCACGCCGAAGACGCCGCCGAACCAGAGGTACGCGACGGCGAGGAGGAGGAGGAACGACAGCTTGATGTAGACCGGGAACCCGAGGACCGAGCCCAGGCGCCAGCGATTGGACATGAGCGACAAGGTGGGTCCGACGGCGTCGCTGTCAACGTCAGCGCTCGATGACCTGCCCGATGCGGCAGGCCAGCTCGTCGCGATCCTCGCGCGCGATCCACGGCAGCGCGATGCGCGCGAGATCGTCGCCCGCGGGCGTCGAGAACCTCAGATAGTCCCCGAGCACCGACACCCCGAAGCGCGAGCGGCAGGTGACGCGGACGTCGCCCCGCGCGGTCGCGATCGTGATCTCGCCCGCGGTCGACGCCGACAGGACTTGGCGAGCGCGGCTGTGGAACAGCGAGCGGCGGTAGACGGTGAGCCGATCGCCGTCGTCGATCACCAGCACCTTGTCGAGCCCGCGGGCGCCGCTGGGTCCGATCTCGAGCGCCGCGCGGGCGCCGCGACCCAGCTCGCCGAGCGCCTGACCGAGGCGGCGAGCCAGGCGGTCGAGCTGGCGCAGCGCGATCATGCCGTCGTCGTTGATGAGCGCGTGGGCCTCGGCACCGAACACTCGCTCGACCTGGCCGGGCCGGGTCTCGTGCCACAGCCCGATCGCCTCGCGCGGCAGGCCGCGGGCGACGACCAGGCGGCCGACGATCGGCTGCACCACGCGGCGCACGCCGCGCCGCAACGCCCGCGACAGGATCAGCGTGCCGTCTGTGATCGCCAGCTGCAGATCGGCGAGGCGCAGCGCGACGTGGCGGGGCGCGACCTCGAGCGACAGCGTGCCGCCGCGGGTCGGCGACGTCAGCAACTCTCCGACGAGGTTGCTGCGAAACGGCGCCATGCTGCAAGCGTACTGCACTCTGTCGCGATCACGACACGCGCCCTTCGCCGCGGTTGCTCACTCGCCCTTCGACCGCAGGTAGATCGGGAGAACGACGACCGCGTAGGCGAGGCAGCACGCGGTGATGACCGCGTAGTCGCGCCAGGTGAGGCGGACCTCGAAGTCGGGCTTGTGGGTCCGCACCACCGAGACCCAGGCGCCGCCGAGCCCAAGGAAGATCCACAGCACCGAGTGGTAGCAGAACGACAGCGTGTTGATCGAGAACAGCATGCCCGTGAACGACGAGATCAGCGCCATCGCCCAGCACTGGGCCGGCCGCGCGCCGGGTATGCCCTCGAGGGTCATCACGCCGACGATGAGGGTCTTGAGCGTCAGCACCATCATCGCGATGAACAGCACCATCCCGGGCAACCCGACCTCGGCGAGCGCGAGCACGTACGAGTTGTGCGCCGCCATGAAGTGGTGCTCGCTGAACTGGCGCTGACCGACGCCGAAGATCGGGCTCTGCTTCCACATCTGCACGCCCGCCGCCCACGCCTCGTAGCGAAGCTGGGTCGACATGTCGGCCTTGTCGCCGCTGCGCCCGCCCAGCATCGTCAGCGGCGCGGCGAACGCGGCGGCGGCGACGACGCCCGCCAGCCCGAACCGCCGCGCGAAGTACACGCCGCCGACCAGCGCGAACACCAGCACCGCGCCGCGCGACTGGGTGAACTGCACGCACCAGAACACCAGCCCGCCGCCGATCACCGCCATGATGATCGTGCCGAGGCGGCGACGCTGGTTGGCGAACGCGATCAAGAACGCGAAGCCGCCGATGCACACGGTGAGGCCGAGCTCGTTGGGATCTTGCAGCTCGCCGCGGTAGCGCACCCGATCCTCGATCGAGAACGTGCCGAACATGCCGGCCTTCTCGCAGCGGTACTCGGCGCCGGGCTCGGAGTCGAAGCCGTAGCAGTCGTCGGCCATCTCGCACGGCCGGCCGTCGGGGGTGCCCTCACCGCCGTGCTCGCCCTCGGACAGGATGCAGCTGCGATCCTGCATGCCCTGATCGATCGACACGATGGTCAGGCCCATGCACGTGATGAGGACCGTCGCCGCCACCACGCGCAGCGTGCGCAGCCGCTGCACGCCGTGGGCGATCGTCGCGAACAAGACGAACAGGATCGCCAGCTCGATCGAGTTCTTCACCAGGATCGGACCGCCGGCGACGACGTTGCAGATCGTCGTCCACAGCATGAACGCGATCACCAGCCGCAGGATCGGCGTCGGCCGCGGCTCGAGGCGGCGCAGCTTGATGTCGAGGATGAACCCGCCGACGGCGCCGCCGCAGAACAGGTACAGCATCGGCAGCTTCTGCAGGATCTCGAAGAACTCCTGGGGCCGCGCCAGGGTGAAGAAGACGAGCCCGCAGATCCCGACGATCGCGAACACGGCTACGACGCTCGAGCGTGCGGCTTGCGAAACAGGTGCAGCGCGAGGCGCTCGGGCGCGAACCGGCCGCGGCGATCAGTGATGGTGTCGCCGGTGAAGCCGACCCGACCGAGGACGCCGGGCCCGGTGCCCGCCGCGGGCGGCAGCTCGGGCACGCTGGTGAACACCAGCTCGTAGCCGGCCCGATGCGCGGCGGCAGCGACCGCGGCGTCGTGGGCGCCGTGAGGGCACGACATCGTCGACGGCGCCGCGCCGACGTGACCGGCGAGGACCGTCCGCGCGCCGGACAGCTCGGCGGCGAGATCGGGGGCGCGGGTCAGCGGCGTGTGGGTCTTGCCGTGCGCGCCGATGGTGACGAAGTGGCCGGCCAGGTTGCGCAGCTGATCGGCGGTGACCATGTAGCGGACGCCATCGTCGAGGATCGGCGCCAGCGCGGCGAGCAGCGCGTCGCGGGCCCGGGGCGCCAGGCCCTCGAGGCGGGTGATCACCGCGCGCAGCGGCTCGAGGTCGTCGCGGCCGCCGAACCGCGGCGCCGCGGCGAGGTCGCCACCGGTCGCCTGCCACAGCGCGGTCGCGCCCGCGGCGTCGAGGCGGCCGGCCCGCCAGGCCCCGACCAGCCGCTCCTGGAAGAACGGCTCGCGGCGGCCGACCACGTCGGCGACGACGAACATCACCGACGGCAGCCCGGCCCGCCGCAGGTGGCGCAGCGCGAACTCCTCGTTGTCGCTCCAGCCATCGTCGAACGTGATCAGCAGCGGCCGGGTCGGCAGCGCCGGGCCGCCGCGCCGCGCCGCCGCGACGTCGTCGACGGTGACGACGTGGTAGTGGCGCTTGAAGAACGCCAGGCAGTCGGCGAACAGATCGTCGCGCAGGCTGTACTCGGGATCGGCGGTGGCCCAGCGCGGATCGCTCGGCGCCAGCACGCGGTGGAACATCACGACGGTCAGGCGGTCGCGGTTGCGGCGCCGATGGTAGACGTCGAGCGCCCCCGAGTAATACAGCGCGCGCTGGAGCGCGGGTGCCTTCGCGAGCGAGGACAGGCGACCGAGCGCAGACACCGCGTAGTGGTACCGCGTCCCGCTGCCGCCGTCGAGTTGACGTGGGCCGCCAAGCAGCGACAATGCCGTGTGGCCGTGCCCCTGGTCAGTGCCGTGATCCCGACGTTCAACCGCGCGGCCGACGTGCGGATCGCCGTGCGCACCGCCGCCACGCAGACCTACCCCGCGGCGTCGCTCGAGATCATCGTCGTCGACGACGGCGGCAGCGACGACACCGAGGCGGTGCTGGCGAAGGAGTTCGGCGCGCGGGTCCGCTACCTGAAGAAGCCCAATGGCGGCGTCGCCGCGGCGCGCAACTTCGGCATGGCCGCGGCCCGGGGCGAGCTGATCGCGCTGCTCGACGACGACGACGAGTGGAAGCCCGACAAGATCGCGCGTCAGGTCGAGCTCCTGACCCGCCGCCCCGACATCGGCATGGTCATCACCGACGTCGAGCGCATGGACGAGCGCCGCGTCGGCTTCGAGATCTTCCGCCGCCGCGAGTTCATCCCGACCGACGGCTGGGTCCTGCCTCAGGTGCTGCGCAACCCTGCCCTCGCCCCGGCGTCGGCGATGTTCCGCCGCGAGGTGCTGGCCGCGACCGGCGGCTTCGACGCGACCTTGCGCACCGCCGAGGATCTCGACTTCCACCTGCGGGTCGCGCTGCGGTTCCCGATCGCGGTGATCGCCGAGCCGCTGACCCGGGCGATGCGCGGCCACCAGGGCCTGTCGGCCTTGACCCGCACCAACCGCGACTACCTCGACGTCGTCGAGCGGTTCCTGCGCGATCACGGCCACGCGGTCACCGCCGCCGATCGTCACGCCGCGCTGTTCTGGGCCTACGCGCGCAACTCGCGCGGCGTGGTCTTCGACGGCCGCTTCCGCGACGCCGCGGTGCTGGCGGCCCGGGCGGCGCTGCGGGTCCGCCGCCCCGACGAGGCCCGCGAGCTCGGTCGCCTCGGCGCGACCCTGGCGCGCAACGCCGCGGTGCGCCTGCGCCGCACGGTGAGAGGCTGATCATGGGCGTGCGTGAACGAGTCGCGAGGTTGCTCCACCGCGGCGGCGGGCTGACCGCGGTGCAGCTCGCCAAGGCGTGGCGGCCGCCGCGGTCGATCGCGGTCTTGACCTACCACCACGTCTGCGATCCGCGCAGCGACTACGGCTACGACCCCGACGTCGCCGACGTCACGCCCGCGCAGTTCCGCCGCCACATGCTGCTGGTGCGGCGCTACTGCAACCCGATCGATCTCGACAAGCTGGTCAGCGCCCTCGACGGTGGCTCGCTGCCGCCGAACCCGTGCCTGATCACGTTCGACGACGGCTACCGCTCGAACCTGACCGAGGCGCTGCCGGTCCTGCGCGAGCTCAACCTGCCCGCGACGTTCTTCATCGCGACCGGCTTCGCGACCCACCGCCGCCTGTACTGGTGGGATCGCATCGCGTACCTGGTGGCGAACGCGACCGCCTCGTCGATCCAGCTCGGCTATCCGGTGGCCAAGACGATCGGGCTCGGCGATCGCGCGGCGGCGCGGGCGGCCCTGATGAAGGTCGTGAAGGATCACCGCGAGCTGGACCTCGAGCGCTACCTGGTCGAGGTCGCGGCCGCGGCCGGGGTCGCGTGGGATCGCGCGCGCGAGCGGACCCTGGCCGACGAGCTGATCATGACCTGGGACGAGATCCGATCGCTGGCCGCGGCCGGGATGACGATCGAGTCGCACAGCCGCGACCACCGCGTCCTCGAGACCATGACCCCGGCGGCGCTGGCCGACGATCTGCGCGGCGCCCGCGACGAGCTGGCGCGCGAGCTGGGCAAGCCGTCGCGCGCGATCGCGTATCCGGTCGGCCGATCGATCACGCGCTATCCCGCGGTCCACGGCGCGGTCGCCGAGGCCGGCTACCAGCTCGGCTTCACCAACGCCAGCGGCGTGATCGATCTGCGGCGCCGCGCCGAGCTCGATCGCCTCGACCTGGCCCGGCTGGCGGTCGATCGCGATCTGTCCGACGCGATGTTCGTGGCGCAGCTCGTGATCCCGCGGCTGGCCTATTCGCGACCGTCCTCGATCACGTAACGTCCGCCTCCCGACGACCATGAGCACCATCGACGATCTGCGCGCCGCCATCGATCACCTGCGCCGCGGCGACTACCGCGCCGCCCTCACCGAGCTGGATCTCCCGACCCGCGCCGCCGCCGCTCGCGAGCGCGCCGAGCAGGTGGTGCGGCGGACCTGGATGAAGTACGCGCTGCGCACGGTGCGGCAGAACGACGCCCACGATCGGCTCGACCTCGCCTACAAGCTGCCCGATCCGTGGCACATGGCGTCGGAGCAGGAGCAGGCCCGCTTCGTCGAGACCAACACGATCATCGAGCGCGAGCTGGGCGATCACTTCGGCCGCGTCCTCGAGATCGGCTGCGGCGAAGGCCACCAGACCGAGTACCTCGTGAGCCTGGCCGATCAGATCACCGGGCTCGACGTGTCGGCGACCGCGGTCGAGCGCGCGCGCAAGCGGCTGCCCGACGCCGAGTTCGCGGTCGGCGACATCTACGCCCAGCCATGGGTCGGCGAGCGCGGCCGCTTCGATCTGGTGACCGCGTGCGAGGTCATCTACTACATGAGCGACATGCCGAAGTTCCTGCGCACGATGGACGCGCTCGGCCGCGACTGCTTCGTGACCTACTTCGCGCCGGCGGCGCGCAAGGTCGAGGCCCACGTCATGGCGATGCCCGCGGTCGAGAAGACCTCGTTCCGCTACCAGGACGTCGAGTGGATCGCGGCGTGGTGGCCGGGCGCCGCGGCGCGCACCGCGTGATCAGCGCGGCTGCGCTATCGTACCCGCGCGCGATGGAGCGCGAGCATCAGCAGCGCGTAGTGGGTGGCGAGCTGCGCGACCAGCGCGAGCTCGCCGATCAACAGGCCGCCGTGGATCCGGCCGTCGATGGTGCGATGGCCGACGAAGACGTCGCCCCAGCCGACGTGGTGCAGGCCGCTGGTGACGCCGGCCGCCGAGATCAGGTTGGGCAGCACCGCCCAGATGCCGACGGCGATCGTCACGATCCACAGCCGCGCCAGCGGGCGCGCCAGCGGGCGATCGCTCCACCACGCGCGGGCGACCGGCCACGCCGCGGCCGCGGTGCCGACCGCCATGCCGACGGCGAGGTGGAGGTTGGCGTGAGCCACTAGCGCGCTCGCTCGAGGCGACGCAGCTCGCGCCAGCCGATCGCGAAGATCGCGATCGCGACCAGCACGAACAGCGCGGGGAACGCCATCGAGCTGTCGATGTCGTCGCGACGATCGATCGTGCAGTGCAGCCACCAGACGTCGCAGTACGGGACGTGGTGCAGGTCGACGTACAGCGCGAGGTTGCCCCACAGCCGCGGCAGGTCGGGCACCACCGCCCACAGCCCCGATACCAGGCACGCGATCGGCAACGCCACCAGCGACGCGATGGTCGCGCGATGGCCGCGCCGCCACCACGCGGCGGCGAAGACGAGGAGCGGCAGGGTCGAAGCGAGGAGGACGTGGATCACGCGCGTCCGCCAGTCTACTTGCGGCGCAGCCGGACCTGGAGCTTCTGGCCGGTCTTCGTCGCGTAGACCCGCTCGCGGTGCGACGCGAAGCGCGACTTGGTGAGCTCGACGGGCGTGCCCTCGAAGCCGGGCACGGTGATCTTGCCGGGCGTCACCCCGGCGGCGACGCCCGCGACGAAGATCTTGGCGCCGCTCGGCACCGACGTGACGGTGACGGAGAAGGTCGGCCGCTCGAGGGCGACCGAGATCGAATGATCGCCTGGGGTCGGCTCGATGCGCCTGGTGATCGTCTGGTAGCGATCGCGCTTGAACGACACCGCGGTGGCGCTGCATGGCAGCTCGAGGGTCACCGGCGTGATGCCGGCGATCTTGCCGCCGATCACCAGCTCGGCGCCGTCGGGGCTCGAGACGAAGGCGACGCGGCACGGACCGGAGGCGGCGGGCGGCGGCGGCGCGGGCGGCGCGGGCGTCGGCGCCTCGGGCGCGGGCGGCGCGACGACTTTCGGATCGATCGCGACCGCGGCGTCGGTCGCGCCGTCCGGATCAGTCGCGAGGGCGCCGCCGCCGCTCGACTGCGACGCGACCGCGATCGCGATGATCGCGATGGCGACGACGATCGCCGACGTGATCGCGATGACCGGCCAGCGGCGGCGACGGACGTGATGGACCGAGACGATCTCGGTCATGTCGCCGACGTCCTCGGGCATCTCGGGCCGGTGGCGCTGCCAGGCGCTCGACGACGACGACGGCGTCGACCGCGCGGGCGGGTGGTAGTCGAGCGCGGGCAGCTGCGCGGTCATGTACTGCTGCGGCGGTGGCGCCTGGTAGCTCGGCTGCGGTGGCGGCGCTTGCGGCGGCGGCGCGGGATAGCCGGGCGCGCTCGGCGACCAGCCGGGCGTCGGCGTCGGCCACGCGCCCGGATGCGCGGCCGCGGGGCCCGTACCGCTGCCGACCGCGGGCGGCGGATAGACCGGCATCGCGTGCGCGGGCGTCGGATACGCGGGCGGCGCGTGCATCGATGCGGCGGGGATCGAGTACATCGGCATCGCCTCGGCGCCGACGTGGGCGATCGGCGCGGCGTGGGGCGGCGGCGCGGACGCGGCGGCGGCGAGCTCGATCGGCGCGGCCGGCTCGTCGGCGAGCTCGACCGATGGCGGTTGATCGATCGGCGCGGGCGCGGCGAAGGTCATCGGCGCGGGCTCGGTCGTCCGCGCGGCGGCGCGCGGCTTGGTCGCGCCGCGGCTGGAGATCGCCATCGACAGGCCCGCCCGCGGCATCGACGACGGCGCCGGCGGATCGACCAGCGGATCGAGATCGTCGCCGCCCGGCAGCTCGGGCAGCGCCAGCGCGACGTCGGTGTTCAGATCGTCGCCGACGCTCACCGAGTCCAGCTCGCCGCTGCCGAGCTCGTGGGGATCGTGGACGGCGCGCATCGGCGCGGTCATCGGCGCGGTGAGGCCACCGTCCATCGGCGCGGGCGCGGCCAGATCGAAGGTGCGCATCGGCGCCGGGCCGTGGAACGTCGACTCGAAGCCGCCGCGCGGCTCGCGTCCGCCCGCGCCGGCCGGTGCGCGACCCGACGGATCGGTGTCGGGATCGATCGGCTCGACCGGGCGCCGCGTCGTGCCGACGCCCATCAGGGTCGGCTGGGTCTCGCGCCGTCGACGCGGCTTCGCGGGCGCAGGCGCCTCTGGCAGCACGGGCGCCGCGGGCGCGGGCGCGGACGCCGCGGCGACGATCGGTGCCGACGGGGCCTTCGCGATCGGAGCGGCTGGAGCGGCCGGCGCGGGCTTCGCGATCGGCGCCGACGGAGCCTTCGCGATCGGCGCCGCGGGCGCACCGCTCGCTGGCAGCGCGGGCACCACCGGCACCACGATCGGCGGCGGCATCGTCGCTGGCCGCGGCGTCCGCGGCAGCGGCGCCGGCTCGGTGGCGGGACGGGTGCGCACCGGTGGCACCGCGACGCCGCGGGCCAGGGTCGGCCGCGGCACGCCGCTCAGATCCGGCAAGCGCGGCACGCTCGCCGCCGCGACCAGCGGCTCGGCGGTACACGCGGCGCGGTCCGCTTGATCGCGCGCGGTGGTCGCGTCACCGACGGGCGCACCGAGCGGCACCAGGTGGCGCGGCACCGCGGCGATCGTGTCCTTGCCGTTGCACTCGACCAGGTGCGCGAGCAGGCCCTTGCTGCGCGCGTCGAGGCGGGTGTAGCGGATCGTCACCCGCGTCGCGTCGCAGGTGACCTCGGCGTCGCCGTCGATCACCGCGATGCGGTTAGCGAGCGCGACGACGACCCGACCGCGCGTGCCCGACGCCGGCGGCGCGCTCGCCAGCTGCACCTCCAGGGTGTCCGCTGCCGCGCTCCCACAGAAGGCGCGGACGAACTCCTCGACGGTCGCGCACCGTGAGACCAACCGAAGGGCTGGGCCAGCCGCCACCCGCAGAGTGTAGGCAATTCCTCCGGACCTCACCAGCCCAGAAGACCCTCGCCGCGCACCGACGTTGCCCGCGGTGCTGGTGGGGTTTTTGCCAGACTGGCCGAAAAACCGCGCGTGGGGCCTTTCTTCGTCGAACCCGCGATGTCAGAAGAGAATTCGACTCACATTTCTCGAGGAGATTTTCGATGGCGAAAGCAAAGGCAAAAGGCAAGGCCGCCCCGAAGGCGGCGGCTCCGGAGATGCTGCTCGTCGCGTCCAAGGTTCGCGCGGCGGTCAAGGCGGCCGATTGCAACTTCGGTGGCGACGCGCTCGACGCGCTCAACGCCTACGTGGCGTGGATCATCGATCAGGCGACGAAGCGCGCCGCCGCGAACGGTCGCAAGACCGTCCGTGGTGCCGACATCATGATTGGGTAGATGCTCGTGCAGATGATCGCGTAGCGATCACTGCAGCGGGAGATCGACCAGCGGCGCCGCGCGCGCGCCCTTGGCCTCGAAGTGCCACCACTCGGTGGCGATGGGCACGAAGCCGGCACCGATCATCGCCGCGCGCAGATCGGCGAGGTAGTCGCGGGTCGCGCCGCGGGCGTCGTCGCCGCGCGCCGTGCGTGAGAACGCGTCGTGATCGGTCGGCATCGACCGCAGCTGACCGGACGGATCGGCGAGGCTGACGTCGACGGCGCCGCCGCGGCTGTGGACCGAGCCGCCGATCGGCTTGCCGCTGGCGTCGTCCTTCGGCCGCGCCACGAACCGCGGATCGGGGACGCGGCGCCACAGCTCGTGCTGGACCGACGACGGACGGTAGCAGTCCCACAGCACCAGCCGATGACCGCGGGCGCGCAAGGTGGTCGCGGCGTCGACCAGCCGCGCGGCCGGATCGACGCGCAGCCAGCACCGCGCGACCGGATACAGCGGTGCGCCGGTGAGGTTGTTGGCGGTCGCGTAGCGGAGATCGAGCACCGCGTCGGGGATCGCGATGGCGAGGTCGGTCCAGCCGGGTGGCGGCGCGATCGCGACCGCGGCGTCGACCGGCGGCGCATCGGGAGGCCGCGCGTCGGGCGGTGCGGCATCGACGGCCGTCGTCGCGTCGATCGCCGCGGGCGCATCCGACGGCGGCTGGGCGACCTCGACGCGCCGGGTCCCGCACGCGAGCACGCCGGCGAGGACGCCAACCCAGAGCGCGGGTCGTGCGATGCTCGCGCCGCCATGACCCTGCTCGAGCCGACCGGCCTGGTGAACGCGTTCTTGCTCGACGGTGCGGGCGGCGCCGAGCACCTGCACTGGAGCGGCGTCGCCGACTGGAAGCCCGCCGACGGCACGCTGTGGGTCGATCTGGACTACGCCGCGCCCGAGGCCGAGCGCTGGCTGGGGCTGGGCTCGGGGCTCGATCCGCTGGTGCGCGAGGTCCTGATCGGCAGCGATCCGCGGCCGCGCGTCGAGGCCCGCGGCGACGCGCTGCTGTTGATCCTGCGCGGCGTCAACCTCAACCACGGCGCGGTCCCCGAGGACATGGTGTCGATCCGCGCGTGGATCGAGCCCGGCCGCGTCGTCACGCTGCGCCACCGCGAGATCAGCGCGCTGCGCACGCTGGCGGCGCGACTCGATCGCGGCGCCGGGCCGCGCAACCCGGGCGAGCTGCTGGCGGGCTTGATCGACGACGTCCTCGAGCCGCTGGTGACGTTGGTCGACGAGCTCGACGATCAGGTGGCGTCGCTCGAGGACGCCGCGCTGGGCCGCGACCTCGCGCCGGCGCGCGCGATGATCGCCGATCTGCGGCGCCGCGCGATCGCGCTGCGTCGGTTCATCGGCCCGCAGCGCGAGGCCCTCGGCCGCCTCGCCACCGCCACGGTGCCGTGGCTGACCGACGCGCTGCGCACCCGGCTGCGCGACGCCGCCGATCGCCAGACCCGCACCGTCGAGGAGCTCGACGCCGCGCGCGATCGCGCGGGCGTCACCCACGAGGAGCTGGCGTCGCGCACCGACGAGCTCGCCAACCGCCGCCTCTACGTCCTGTCGCAAGTGACCTCGGTGTTCTTGCCGCTGTCGTTCATCACCGGCCTGCTCGGCGTCAACGTCGGCGGCGTCCCCGCGCAGGGGGTGTCGTGGGCGTTCTGGGCGCTGATCGGCATGCTGATCGTGCTCGCGACGCTGCAGCTGTGGATCCTGCGGCGGCTGCGCTGGCTCGGCTCCGAGCGGGCCGATCAGAAGAGCTGACAACCGAACGCCATCGACGCGACGCCGTCGGTGCCGGGCGCGATCGACGCGCCGCCGCGGCCCGGCGTACCCGCCGCGATCGTCGTCGAGGGGATCGTGACCGTGGTGGCGCCGACGCACGCGATCGCCGCCGATGGTCCGCCGCCGCCGCCACCGCCAGCGCCGCCGTGACCGCCGCGGCCACCGCTGCCGCCGCGACCGCCGTTGCCGCCGTCGTCCTGCTCGCTCGATCCGCCGTAGGGACCGCCGCCGCCGAAGCCGCCGCCGGGACCGCCGTCGCCGCCGTCGCCGCCGTCGCCACCGTCGCCGCCGCTGCCGCCGAGGATCATCGAGCCGCGCAGCACGACCTGCGACTCGACCATCACGACGCCGAACGAGCCGCCGCCGCCGGTGCCGCCCGTGCCCGCGGTGCCGCGACATCCGCCGGCGCCGCCGCCGCCGCCAGCCGAGCCGTAGGAGTCGCAGTCGGTGGTGCCGCCGCCACCGCCGCCGCCGCCACCGCCGCCGCTGCCGTGACCGCCGAGCTCGCCGTCG
>JAYTAJ010001315.1:0-2328 GCA_043737575.1 Myxococcales bacterium
CCTGGCGACGCCGCCGAGCACGAGGCCGATCACGCCGCGGACGCGATGGTGCGCGGCGCCGCCGCGAGCGTGTCGTTCGGCAGCGGCGTCGCCCGCACGATCCAGCGCGACGTCGACGAGGCGGCCGCCGCGCCGAGCGCGCCGAGTCGCTACGCGTTCCCCGGCCCCGGCCGCGCGATGCCCGCGAACGCGGTGCCGATCAACGCCAACGTCGAGGGGCTGTACCAGTCGGTCATCGAGACCGAGGCGTTCAAGGATGTGCCCGCGGGCGATCCGTTGTTCGCGACGCTCCGCGAGTTCACGACCAACCGGCGGTG
Source organism: Myxococcales bacterium (assembly GCA_043737575.1). GTDB lineage: Bacteria > Myxococcota_A > Polyangia > Haliangiales > Haliangiaceae > UBA2376. Next base: position 318 of record JAYTAJ010001315.1, read on the forward strand.
GCAGGTGCCCGCCGATACGCTGACGCAGTCGGTGTCGACGTCGCGCTGGGGCATGAAGGGCACGTGGAACATCACGGTGACGCCGTCGATCATGGGGACGCCGGGCCACCTCGGGCCGAGCGGCAAGATGAAGGTGTCGGGCTCGGGGACGTCGGGCACCAGCTCGGGCGGCTCGGTCACGTCGGGGTCGGAGGCGGGCGCCGAATTCGGCGGCAAGGACGGCGGGCCGAAGGCCGCGGCGAAGGCGTCCGACAGCCTCGGCGCCAGCCACGGCGCGGCCGGCTCGGCGACGACCGGCGCCGAGCAAGAATTCGAGTCGCAGAAGTTCGATGTCGGCATGCTGTTCACGATCGACATCACCGGCGGCTGGGACGAGGGCGCCATCCTCAGCGCGGCGCGCGGGCTGTCGGCGATCACGTCGCTCGGGCTGAGCGAGCTCGAGCGCAACCCCGGCCGTCATCACTGGACCGGGCAGCTGGCGACGACGTACCGCGTGACGGTCCCGACCGACGCGTGCAAGAAGCTCTGACCCGCGCCTGACAGACCCGCGGCCGCGGTGGTGCGTCAATCGGACGATGAGGATCGTCGCCCTGGGTCTGGTCGCAGCATTGGTCGCGTGCACGAGTCCGGCGAAGCCGAAGCCACCCGCAGGGGGCGACCCCAACCTGATCGTCCTCGGCGTCGAGCCGACCGCAGGCCGTGTCCTGGCCGACACTGCGTCGGCGCTGGCGGTGCGGATCCGGATCTCGGCAGGGCGGCTGGCGACGGCCGAGCGCCCGCCGCTCAACCTGACCCTGGTGATCGACACGTCGGGATCGATGGAGGGCGAGGCGATCGCGGCGGCGCGGTCGGCGGCGCGCGGCCTGGTCGAGCGGCTATCGCCCGGCGATCGGATCGCGGTGGTGACGTTCTCGTCGGTGGCGGAGGTGCTGGTGCCGTCGATCGAGGTCGGCGTGATGAGCCGCGCCGCGGCGCTGGCGGCGCTCGGGCGGATCGAGGCTCGCGGCACCACCGATCTGGCGGGCGGGCTGGCGCGCGGCCTCGAGCAGGCGCGGCTGGGGCGGCGGCCGGGGACGATCGATCGCATCGTCTTCCTCGGCGACGGCGTGCCCAACGATCCGGCGCCGATCCCCGGCCTGGTCGCCGCGGCCCAGGCCGAGCACCTGCCGATCGCGACGCTCGGGCTCGGCCTCGAGTTCGACGAGGAGCTGCTGGGATCGATCGCGCTGCAGACCGGCGGTCACTACCACTACGCCGCTGATCCCGATCAGGTCGCGTCGGTGTTCGCCGACGAGCTGTTCGAGATGCGGCAGGTGATCGGCAAGAACCTCGCGCTCAGCATCACCGCCGGGCCCGGGGTCGTGCTCGCCACGATGCCCGGCTTCTCGCCGGTCGGGGGCGGGCTGTACGCGTCGCTCGGCGATCTGTCGGCCGGCGACGTCCTCGACGTGATCATCCCGGTCACGATCCCCGGCCACCGCAGCGGCGCCACCGTCGAGCTGGTCGACGCCCGGCTGTCGTTCGACGACGCCGCCCTCGGCGCGGGGGCGCTGACCCGCACCGCGTTCGCGTCGGTGAAGGCCGACGACGATCAGGTCGCGGTCACCGCGTCGGTGAAGGTCGACGCCGCGCGATCGCAGGCGCGCACCGTCGCGGCCGCCGCGATCCTGGACGCGATCAGCCACGCCCGCAGCGGCGATCGGCCAGGCGCCGAGGCGATCCTCGCCGCCGCCGAGCCGGCCGCGCGCAAGGCCGGCGTCGACCTGAGCGACGCCGATCTGATCGAGCTGGCCGATCGCATGCTCAGCCTGCACCGCGATCTGCCGGCGATCGCCGCGGCGGTGATGGCGATGCGCGCGCGATCGACCCCGACCGCCGCGCCGGGCGCCGGGTACGCCCCCGAGGCGGTCGAGACCCGGGTCCGCTCCACCCACGAGGCCGCGACCCGCACGCTGCGGCGGTGAGCTACCCTCGCCGCGCGTGATCGACACCCACTGTCACCTCGACGTCG
>JAYTAJ010001316.1:0-12380 GCA_043737575.1 Myxococcales bacterium
CCTCGACCCGCGGCGGCGGGCTGGTGTCGCGCTGGTCGATCGCGGTGCGAGGCATCGCCCGCATGGTGGAGCGGGCGCGGCCACCGTGCAAGCATCGCGCATGGCCTTGACCGCGACGATGCGCCGCTTCGAGATCGCCCTCGCCGACAGCGATCGCGGCGTCTACGAGCAGCTCGATCTGCGGGTGGCCCAGCATCCGTCGGAGAGCGATCGCTACCTGATCGCGCGGCTGCTGGCGCGCGCCCTCGAGCACGCCGAGGGCGTCGACTTCTCGCGCGGCCTCGCGGTCGACGACGAGCCGGCGCTGTGGCAGCGCGATCTGCGGGGCGATCTGCAGGCGTGGATCGAGGTCGGCGCACCCGGGTTCGATCGCCTGCACCGCGCCAGCAAGGCGGCGCCGCGGGTCGCGGTCTACGGCTGGCGTCAGCTCGAGCAGCTCGCGGCCGAGCTGGTCGAGCGCAAGGCCCACCGCGCCGATCGCATCGAGCTGTACGCCCTCGATCCGGCGATCCTCGACGGCATCGCCGCGGGGCTCGATCGCAACAACCGCTGGGATCTGTCGGTCGCGGGCGGCATCGTCTACCTCGCGGCGCCCGGCGGTCAGTGGGAGACCACGGTCACGCGGGTCGCGGTCTGATCGCGGTCACAGGATCTCGTCGGCGCCGATGTCCCACGCCGCCTGCGGTCGCGGCTCGTCGTCGAGATCGCGGCTGGCCGCGGTCGCGGGATCGCCGCCGCCGTGCGCGGCGCTGCCGGGCGCGAGGTGGAAGTCGCCGACCAGCTCGTTGACGAAGCCGCCGCTGGCCGCCGCCCGGTTGCCCATGCCCTGGGGCGGCACCGGCACGCCCGCGAACAGCGAGTAGGTCGCCGTGCAGCCCGACAGCTGCGGCGACGCGCCCGCGAACAGGACGTTGCGCACCTGCCGCGTCACCGACGTGCCGACGCAGGTCAGGCCGGTCACGTTGCCGTCGGGTGCGTTGTTGTTGGCGAACGTGACGTTGTCGACCCGCAGCGTCTCGTCGCACGACAGCCGCGCGCCGCTGGTCTGCGCGAAGATGCCGCCGTTGCCGTGAAACAGGCTGCCGACGATCGCGCAGCTCCGGGGCGTCACGATCACCGCGCCGCCGAACCCGTTGGCGTGGAAGCTGGTCGATGACACCGCGACGATGCCGTCCTCGAGCTGCAAGCCGGCGCCGGTGTTGTTGGTGAGCGTCGAGCGGCGCAGCGTCAGCTCGCAGTCGCGGCCGTCGATGCCATCGCCGCCCGAGCCGCGCGCGATCAGCCGATCGGCGATGACGAGCGACGACCGGCAGCTCAGGCCGTCGGCGGCGAGGGCGGCGGTCGATCGGACCTGGAGATGGCGCAGCGTGACGATGGCGCTGACCACCTCGATCGCCGGGCCGTTCGACGCCGTGATGATCGGCGCGATCGGCCCGGCCCCGACGATCGTGACGGTCTCGCCCTCGATGCGGACCTGGGCCGGGTAGGTGCCGCCGCCGACGACGAGGTAGACCGGCCCGCTCGGCGGCGCCGCGGCGCGGGCCTGGGCGATGGTCTGGCACGGCCGCGCCTGGGTGCAGTCGGAGGCCTCGTCGCCCTCCACCGCGACGTAGCGGATCGCGCTGGTCGGGACGCAGGCGCCGTCGACGCAGAGCTGGCTGGCGCAGTCGCCGTCGAGCTCGCACGCGTTGCCCGCGTCGATCGCCGCATCGGCGTCGAGCGGATCGGCGTCATCGTCGACCACGGCGTCGGTCGGCTCGAAGGCCGGCCGATCGTAGGCGCAGCCCGCGATCGCAGCGACGGCGGCGAGCCACGCGGCGCGCACGTCAGAAGCCCCCGCTCCAGCTCATCATCGCGCCGCCCGCGGTCGGCGCCACCGCGACCGCCGACGCGGAGCGGCGCCGACCGGTGAGCCACAGCCCGGTCGCGATCGCCGCGCAGCCGACGCTCGCGATCGCGACGCCCTGCGCGAGCTTGTGGTAGCGGTTCGCGGTGTCGAGCTCGGCCTGGCCCTCGCGCAGCCGACCGTCGCCGCGCCGCTGATCGGACGCGCGCAGGTGCGAGCGGCCGACCAGCTCGCTCGCGATCGCGCCGCCGGCCGCGACCACCGCGACGCCGCTGAGCACCAGGGCGCCGCGGCGCCGGCCGCGGCCGCGATCGTCGTCGCGCGGCACCGTCACCGCGACCGCCACCGCCGGCTCGATCGGCGCGGCGGGCGCGACGGCGGTGGGCGCGTCGAGCGTCGCGCGGCACGCCGCGATCTGGGCCCGGGCCTTGTCGGTGCCCGCGGTCGCGCCGGTCGCGAGGTAGTCCTCGAAGGTCTCGATCGCGCGATCGCAGTCGCCGAGCTGCTGGTGGAGGTTGCCGATCGCGAACAAGATCTCGGGCCGCGGCGCCAGGCGATACACGCGCTCGTAGCCGCGCAGCGCCTCGACCAGCCGACCGGCCGCGAAGTCTTGATAGGCCGCGTCCTCGAGCTCGGTCGGATCCGGCGCCTGGGCGTCGCTGGCGTCGGGCCCGATCGCGACGCCGAGGCCGACGATCATCACCGCGATCGCGAGCCGTCGAGCGCTGCGCACCCGCCGATCGTACTCGACCGGCGCGGACCCGTCACCGCATAGGTGCGGCGTCAGCGGCGACACGCTACGGTTGCGTCGTGCATGTCGCGGTCGCTCCGGTCTGCGCGGGCTGTCGGATCGCCATTCCGCCGCAGCACCTGTTCGGCTTCCGCCGCGGCCGTTGTCCGAACTGCGGACCCGACGTCGAGGTGATCGCGGTCGCCATCGCCGGACCGATGAGCCTGGTCGCGACGTTCCCGACGCCGCGATCGCCGCCCGCCGGGATGGCGCTCGAGCGCGCCGAGGTGCCCGCGCTGCCGCCCGCCGCGCCGGTCGGCGACGGTCCGTTCCGCACGCCCGGTCGGCTGCGGGTCGAGCGCCGCGATGGCGGCTCGGTGCGCATCCGCCTGCCAAAGCGTCATGGCGCCGCCGCGATCTGGGCCGTGATCGTCACCACCTGCATCGGCCTCCTCGCGATCTCGGGTGGCGCCGCGATCGTCGCGCCGCTCTTGCTGTGGCTGGTCGTGGCCGGCGTCGCGACGCTGGTGCTGCGCAAGCGATCGTGGATCGAGCTGTCGCCGTCGTCGGTCTGGGTCCAGCACGGCGCCCACATTGCCCACCGCCTCGATCGCGCGCGCATCACCCACATCCGCTGCGTGTGCCCCAACCCGACCGGCTATGGACCGCCGCATGTGCCGTGGGAGGTCTGGGTCACCGTCGACGGCGTGCCGACGCCGCTGGTCACCGCGCGCTCGCTCGACCACGCCACCGCGATCGCCGAGCTCCTGGTTCACGAGCTCGGCCTGCCGACCTGGATCCCGGTGCCGCTGCTGCCCGGGTGAGCGTCGGCTCACAGCGCGATCGCGGACAGCGACAGCGACGGGTTGGCGCGGCGCGCCCGCACCGTGGAGACCGGCTCGAGGCGGCCGTCGTCCTCGGGCAGCATGGTCAGCAGGTGATCGGGGAACGGCCGCAGGATGTCGGCGACCAGATCGATCGACGGCATGCACTGGCTGATCAGCGCGAGCGCCTCGTCCTCCTCCTCGAGATCGACCAGCGGCACGAAGGCGTCGAGCAGCTCCATCAACGCCGGCTGCGCCAGCCGCGCCAAGGACCACAGCACCGACACCCGCGCGCACACGATCATCGACTCCAGCTCGACGTCGTCCTCGGTCGCGGGGGTGCCGAGCAGCACCACCTGCCAGGCCCGGGTGCTGGCCTTCAGCAGCGCGGCGTCGACGCGGTGGGCCAGCGGGCCCTGGGCGCCGTCGAAGCCATCGGCGGGGTAGATCGCCACCACCGCGTCAGGATCCCAGCACTGCAGATACGCCAGCGCGGTCATCACGCTCACCCCGGTGCCGTTGCGGGTCGGCAGCGCACGACCTTCGATGACGAGATGCGGGAGCGCGATCCGGTATTGGGTGAGCACGTCGGCGAACTTTGCGAGAGCCGTACCAGACCAGTCGGCTGCCGATCCGCGCGAATCTCATGAGCCGCCTTCTGCTCCCGTGTGGGCCTGCCGCACGGCGTGCGAGCGCGCACGGTCGCTCCGGATCCTCGTCGGGAATGACGCGTCGCGACTCAGCTCTCTTCGGGGGTCTTCGCGGCGTTCGGCTCGTCGAGGCGGACCACCATCACGTCGCAGGTCGAGTCGCGCACGACCTCCTCCGCGGTGCTGCCGAGCAGGAGGCGGCGCGCGCCACTGCGGCCGTGGGTCCCGACGATCACCAGGTCGGCGACCAGCGCCTTCGCGTGCTCGACGATCGTCGCGCCCGACGGGCCGAGCTCGACGCGCAGGGTCGCGCCGACCAGCCCGGCCTCGCGCGCGGCGCGCTCGAGCTGCTGCATCGCGCCGGCCTCGGCCTCGTCGGTGTGCGGATCGAGCGGGACCGGAAAGTCGGCCGACGCGATCACCGCCATCGGCTCGACGCAGTGGAGCGCGGTCACCTCGCCGCCGGTGCGCTGGGCCTCGGCGGCGGCGGCGCGCAGCGTCGGCCACGCCGGATCGCCGAGGTGGGTCGCGACCAGGATGCGGTGGGTGCCGTGGGTGCCGCGCGCGAGCAGCACCGGGCACGTCGCGGCGCGCATCACCGCGGTCGGCACGCTCGGGCTGAAGATGCGCGCGAGCAGGCCTTCGCGCTGGTGCGCCTGGCCCAGCACCAGCAACGCGGCGTGGTGCTCCGCGGCGCTGGCGAGGATCTGCTCGACGCGATCGCCGACGCGGACCTCGGTTGTGACGTCGGCGTCCGACGGCAAGAGCGTCGCGACCCGCCGCGCCAGCGCGAGCTGCGCGGCCTCGCGTTCGCTGTCGGTCCCGACCACCGAGCACAGGATCAGCGGCAGCCGCCAGGCCCGGGCGCGCGCGGTCGCGAGCACGAGGACGTCGTCGTTGTCGTCGGGTGCGACCGCGGTGACGACGTGAGCCTGGGTCGAGATCGAAGGCGCGTCGGGGCGGGCGGAGGAGGTCATCGGGGTGGGAATCACGATACCCAGAAAAGCACTCGCCGTGCCGGACCGGTTCACGAGCTTCCGGGCCTGTGCGAGCGCGGCGCCGTGCGGCGGCGTCGCAGCGAGCGCGAGCGCACACGCCGACGGCCCCCGCGCCACGGGTTGGTGGCACGAGACGTGCCTCGATCCGGTCCATGCCCCAACCCACCAAGTCCTCCTCCTACGACGACATCGTCCGCAAGAACGTCCCGCTGCCCGACTCGTCGTACCGACCCACCGACGACGAGGCCGTCGACGCCGAGGTGCCGCGCGAGCCGACGCTGGTCGGCCCCAACCAGGAAGCGATGCGCGACGCGCTCCAGGCGCTGGGCGGAGTCGACGTCGCCGACCTGCAGGTCGACGTCGACGGCGGCACCGCGACGATGCTCGGCTCGGTCGCGCGCGACAGCGATCGCGAGCAGATCATGGCGACGCTCCGTCAGGTACCGGGCGTCGTCGCCGTCATCGACCGGCTGCGGATTCGGCTGGAATAGCCGAGCCGCCAGCGCGAGCGGCGCCCGTCGCGCCCGCGCCGCTCTTGCGCTTGCCCTGCACCTTCTTCGCGCCGACCACGACCACGCTCGACGCGCTCAACAGGAACAGGCCGATCGTCGCGTACACCAGGAGCGTGATGCGGCTTCCGAGCACCATCGTCACGCCGAGCGACGCCGGGGCGCCGAGCGCGGCGAACAGCGCCGCGTTGGAGCCCTCGGAGATGCCGAGGCCCATCGGCACCACCGACGCGATCATGCTGATCAACGTGCCCGCGGTCGCGATCGCCGCGACCGTACCGGGGCCGGCGGTGTAGCCGACCGAGCGCAGCACGATCCACATCGACACCAGCGACAGGAGCCGCGAGCCGATCACCCACATCGCGGGCAGCCAGCGCTTGCGGAAGCCGTCGCTGCGGCGCGGCTTCCACTTGTCGATCTCGTCGAGCTTCTTGCGCCAGCGCTCGGCGCGGTCGGCCCCGATGATCCGCACGCTGCGCACCGCGTCGACCAGCGACGCCAGCATCCCGCGGCGGACCAGGAGGATGCCGCCCACCAGCGCGACCGCGGCGATCGCCGAGCCCGCGAGCAGCGCGACGGTCAGCAGGTGCGGCAGGTCGAGGACGAGGGCGCAGATCGGCGCGCCGATCACGATCGTGATCAGGCGGACGCCGATCGACGCGAGGTTGTAGTGGAACACCGCGGCGATCGCGCGCTTCGACGAGGTCTGTTCCATCAAGGTCGTCGCCTTGGTCGCCTCACCGAGGCTGGCCAGCGGCGTCACCGCGTTGATCGCGCGGCCGGCGACCTGGGCCCGCACGACGTGAAGGAACGACGGCCGCCGTCCGCCCGGTCCGAGGAAGCCGGACAGCGCGGCGCTGTCGAACCCGGTGATCACGATCTCCATGCCGATCACGGCGGCGAAGCCGAACCCGATCGCGCCGAGCTGCGACCAGATCGTCGACGGTCCGACCGACCAGATCGTGGCGCCGAGCGCGACCAGCGCGATCGCGATCGAGATGCGGGTGAAGAGCTTGGTCCACGACGGCGCGGGATTGTCGGACGGTTCCGCGGCGGTGGAGCTGGCGTCGGTGGTCACGTTGGGTTGCCTAGCGCCGGGTGGCTCGGTACACGCCGAGGACGCCGACCGCGCCGATCGACGACGCGATGATGCCGGGACCCTCGCCGGCGTCGGCGTACCAGCCGATGACGCTGCCGAGGATGTAGGCGACGAAGGAGCCGGCGATGCCGAGCAGGATCGTGACGCCGACGCCGCCCGGATCCTTGCCGGGCATGACCAGCTTGGCGACCGCACCCGCGACCAGACCGATGACGAGAGCGATGAGGATGCCCATGACGCGACTCCTGAGGAGATGAGGGAGGAAAGGAGAGGAAGGGAAGCGAGGGGCGGGTCGAGCGCGAGCCGGATCAGCCGCGGCGCGGGTTGCCGGCCTTGCCGAGCGCGCGGCGGGGCGCGGGCGGCTTCGGCAACTTGCCGCCGACGCCGTCGGGATCGCGGCCGATCGAGTCGGAGCCGTCGACGCCGTCGCGGGCGTCGGTGCGATCGCTGGTGCGCGCGTTCGCGCGATCGACGGCGAGCGCCTCGGGATCGAGGTCGCGGGCACCGTCGACCACCGGCCGCGGGGCGCCGCGATCCGGATCGAGCTCGGGCTCACCGCCGGGACCGCTGGTCGGTTGCGCGGTGGCGGTCTCGGTCTCGGGCTTCTCGGGGTCGTTGGTCGCCATGTGCCGCCTATGCAGCAACTGCGGTGCCAAGCGGAGCCGCCCTCGATCGCTCGCGCACTTCGCCCGCGCGTGCGCTGTCGCTCGGTGGGGCGTGCGCGCTCACCGCGGATCGCGATCGTCGTCGAAAATCGTGGCGTCGCGCTGGCCCGCAGGTTGCTAATGGCTGCGCGCATCATGATCACCACCGCAGACGAACTGAAGGATCGCGTCGAGGCCCGCCGTCACCAGCTGATGGCGAAGCTGTCCGAGCTCAAGGCCGACACCCGTCACGAGGCGGGCGAAGCGCGCGACAAGATCAAGCAAGGCCTGAGCGATCTCGAGGACACGCTGCGCGACGGCTGGGACAACGTCAGCGACGCGGTGCGGACCAAGCTGAACAGCTGGCTCGATCGGACCTGAGGCTCACGCGGCGTCGGAGCCGATCACCTCGGCCAGGGTCGCGATCCCCGACGCGCGCAGCCGCCGCGACAGTCCGCGGTGGATCCGCCGCGGCCACAGCGGGCCGCCGTAGACGAAGCCGGTGTAGCCCTGCACCAGGGTCGCGCCCGCCGCGATACGGGCCCACGCGTCGTCGGCGGTCTCGATGCCGCCGACCGCGATCAGCACCAGCCGATCGCCCGCGACGCGGCGGACCCGACGCAGCACCGCGAGGCTGCGCGCGTTGAGCGGCGCGCCCGACAGGCCACCCGCGCCGAGCGCGGCGACCTCGTCGGCGGGCGTCGCCAGGCCGGTCCGCGCGATCGTCGTGTTGGTCGCGATCAGCCCGTCGAGGCCGAGCTCGAGGGCGAGCGCGGTGACCGCGTCGACGTCGTCGTCGGCCAGATCCGGCGCGATCTTCACCACGAGCGGCACCCGCCGCGTCGGGCTCGCGCGATCGAGCGCGTCGCGGACGTGGGCGAGCAGCGGCCGCAGCTTGTCGACCGCCTGGAGATCGCGCAGCCCGGGCGTGTTGGGCGAGCTGACGTTGACGACCAGGTAGTCGGCGGCGCCCGCCAGCGCCGCGGCCGAGGTCGCGTAGTCGGCGAGGGCGCTGGCCTCGTCGACGAGCTTGGTCTTGCCGATGTTGAGGCCCAGCAGCGGCACGCCCGCGGGCCGGGTCGCGAGCCGCGCCGCCGCCAGCGCCGCGCCGCCGTTGTTGAAGCCGAGGCGATTCACCAGCGCGCGATCGCGCGGCAGGCGGAACATCCGCGGCCGCGGGTTGCCGGGCTGCGCCGCCGCGGTGATCGTGCCGAGCTCGATCGATCCGAACCCGAGCGCGGCGAGGGCGGCCGGGCCCCGCGCGTCCTTGTCGAACCCGGCGGCGAGCCCCAGCGGCGACGGCACCGCGCGGCCGAACACGGTCAGGCGCAGCGCCGGATCGCGGGCGCCGCATAGCCACCGCGCGATCGCCTTCGCGCCCGGCACGATCATCGTCGCGCGCAACAGCCCGAACCCGATCCGGTGCGCGGTCTCGGCCGACATCCGCCGCAGGATCAGCCAGAACAGCGCGCGGTACAGCACGCGCGTCTCGTACCACGAAGCCCGCGGCTCACGGCTCCGCGGTCGCGCCGTCGATCGCCGCGTCGGGCGGATCGACCCCGGCGTCGGTGCGGCGCTTGCCGGGCCCGTCGGCGCCCGAGCAGTCCTGATCGACGCCATCGCCGACGCTGTCGGCCGCGCCCGGGTGGATCGACGGCGCGTTGTCGTCGCAGTCGCAGTTGGGATCGAGCTCGGGATCGCACGGCTCGTCGTAGCAGGTCGGGAACCAGCCATCGTCGTCCTGATCGATGCAGTCGTCCCAGTACGCGGGGCCGCCGTAGCACGCCATCAACGTCATCGCGGCGACGCCGCCGACCGCGACGCCCGCGAGGCGGCGGATCCACGACCGCGCCGTGGGCCGCGCCTCGTCGCAGTGCGGACACGCGCGGGCCGCCGCGGGGACGAGGCCGTCGCACGAAGGACAGGTGCCGAGCTCCATCCTGTCCACTATCGCAACCGCGGTGCCGAAGCCCCGCGAGGCATCTCGGGGGCTTACGGCGGGCTCGTCGAGGTCGGGGCGCCGTCCCGCGACAGCCATGTCGCGAACCCTTGGCGTCGGATCTGGTTGCGCCTCCCCTCGGGATCCGGTGATATTTGTCGTACTCGAACCGAACGGCAATCGCAGGAGATCTTGAGTTCCATGGGTACGAAGCTCTACGTGGGCAATCTGAACTACAACACCAACGAGGAATCGCTCCGCCAGATGTTCGGAGCCAACGGCCGTGAGGTCGCGAGCGTCTCGATCATCATGGATCGCGAGACCGGCCGTTCGCGCGGCTTCGCGTTCGTCGAGATGACCACCGACGAGTTCGCTCAGCAGGCGCTCAAGGAGCTCGACGGCGCTGACCTCGACGGCCGCGCGCTCCGGATCAACGAGGCGCGCGAGCGCGACGCCCGCGGGCCGAGCGGTCCGCCGCGCGCGTACGGCGGTCCGCCGAGCGGCGGCGGCGGCGGTGCAGCGCCGGGCGGCGGCAACTTCGGTCCGCCGCGGGCGCCGGGCGGTGGCAACTTCGGTCCGCCGCGAGCGCCGGGTGGCGGCGGCGCCGACGATCGCAAGCGCGGCGCGAGCGGCCCGCCCGACAAGAAGCGTGAAGGGCGCGGTGGTGGCGGCGCGCGCAAGCCGCGCGGCGATGACGGCGACTGGTGAGTTGATCGCTACGGGATGATCGGCGCGGCGGTCGTGACCGCGGCGCCCCACCACGCGATGCCGTTGTTGCCGATCAGCGTGCCTGGTGATTGCGGAGTCCGACGAGCCGTACCGCGCGTGGCAGCACCTGCGGCGCTCGGCGTCAAGGCGCCGTGATCACGGCGGCACCACGACGACGCACGCCTCGAGGAACGACGCGCCGCCGCGCTCGTCGCGCTGGACGATCCACAGGTTGACCTGGCGCGCGAGCTGGCCGGCCTCGAGGCCGGGTGGTCGCCACTCGGTGGAGACCGCGGCCGGGTTGCCCGCGGGATCGCGGGGCCCGCCGGTCTGATCGCGGCTCCAGTTGCCGGCGGTCGCCAGCCACTGGTAGCGCAAGGTCTCGGTGAACGTGCGCGAGCCGCCCTCGAAGGTCGGCACGACGTAGGTCTCCTCGGAGCCGTCGAGGTGTCGCGGCGCCAGCTTGACGACGTCGCCGGGCGAGACCTCGAGGCGACCGCCGGGGTTCTGGCACGCGCCCGAGCGCAGCGACTGGGCGTCGCCGAACCCGCTGCCGCGATCGACCTGCACCAGGATCTCGCCGATCACCGGGTTGGTGTTGGCGACGCGCTCCTCGGGCACCTTGGCCGAGAACCGCACCGCCTTGCCCGCGAACACCGCCTCGTCGTCGCTGGCGCCGAGCGGCGCGACCCGCAGCGACACGTTGAGGTCGACGCCGCCGAAGCCCTGGAGCGCGTCGTGCTCGATGGTGTAGCGGACGATCGACGTCAGCACCGCGTCGCCCGGGATGATGCCGCAGCCGATCCGGCCGACCAGGTCGCGGTCACGGCGCTGCGCGATGTCGTCGATGACGACGAACGGCGCCTCGAGATCGTCGCACCGCAGATCGCGCGACGGCGGGCACACCGTCATCCGCCACTCGAGGCTGCGGTGATCGGGGTCGGCGACCAGCCCGCAGACCTGGATCTGCGTGAAGTCGACCGCGGTCGGGTTGGCCGGATCGACCACCACCACCTGCTCGGGTGGATGCGCGGCCATCGCGATCGCGCGCAGATCGATCACGATCGCGGGATCCTCGAAGGACCCGCACCCGGCGAGCCCGCACAGCGCGAGCGCGGCGCGGCGGCTCACCACTGCCCCCGCAGGCCGAGGGTGGGCAGGAACGGCACGCCCGACACGGGCGCCGATGCGCGATAGCGGTAGTCCCACTGGATCGCCTCCACGTTGCTCGCGTTCAACAGGTTCTGGATGTCGAGGTAGAGGCCGAGGCTCCACAGCTTGAACAGCCAGGTCTTCTCGACCCGGACGTCGATCTGCTGGAACAGCTCGCGCCGGGTGCTGCGAAAGCCGCCGCTGACCGGCGCATAGCCGCCGCTGTCGGCGTCGAGCGTCGCGCCGGTATAGGGCGTGTCGGGGCGGCCGGTCGACAGCCGCAGCCGGCCGCCCAGCTCCCAGCCGCCGCCCGGCTTCCAGCTCGCGACCAGGTTGAGGTTGTGGGTCTGATCGAACGCGGTCGGGATCGTGTTCGACGTCTCGAACCGCTGCTGGGTGCTGCGCGAGTACGTGTACGACAGCCAGCCGAACACCGACTCGGTCAGCTCGCGTCGGACCAGGAGCTCGAGGCCGTGGGTGCGGGACACGCCGGAGTTGATCACCCGCTCGGGGGTGACGATGCCCTCGCCGTCGACGGTGCTGTCGCGGGTGAAGTGGACGAGGTCGGTGCGCGCGATGTAGTACAGCTCGCCGTCGAGCGACCACAGCCGGCTGGGCTTCCACTCGCCGCCGAGGCCGACGTGATACGCGAGCTCGGGCCCGACGTCGGGGTTGCCGAAGCGGGCGTCGACCGCCTCGGGCTGCGGCGGCTGGTGGAACATGCCCGCGTAGGCCTTGGCGAGCGCGGTCTTGGTCGCCTGGTAGCGCGCGGTCAGCCGCGGATCGACCGTGAGCATGGTCTGGGCCTGGATCACGTAGCTGTCGATGCGCAGCCCGGGCAAGACCCGCAGCTTCGGCGTCGCGTCGATCGCGAGATCGGCGTGGAGCCCGACGCCGAGCGACTGCACGCTGCGCAGGATCGCGCTGGGATCGATGTCGATGTCGTCCTGGTTGCGGATGTTGGTGTCGTCGGGCAAGAGCGCGTCGTAGCGCGTGACCCGCGAGTCGAGGTCGAGGCCGGCGTCGAGGAGGATGTGCTTGGCGAGCGGGCCCTTCAGCCGCATGCGGTAGGTCAGCGTGTCGGCGATGATGGTCGCGCCGGTGAACGGGCCCGACGCGTCGGCCTGGCCGCTCGCGAACTCGATCGAGTCGCGGCCGATCGCCGGCGACAGGCTCAGCGACCAGTCACCGCCGAGCGGGACGCGGTAGCTGGCGATCAGGCGCGAGAACCGGATCGCGGTGTTGAGCTGCAGGCTGCGCTCGTCGCCCTCGTCGGCCTGG
>JAYTAJ010001317.1:0-2327 GCA_043737575.1 Myxococcales bacterium
CGCGCTGCAGGACCTCGGCGTCGAGACCCAGCTCGCCCACGTCATCACCAAGGAGAACTTCCGCGCGCTGCCCGCCTTCACCCGCGGCGTGCTCGACGAGCTCGCCGGCGCCGGCCGCCGCCTCAGCATCTGCTTCGCGATCGCCCAGGGCATCAGCTCACTGGTGTCGCGCTGGGTGTTGCCGACCTTCACCGAGATCCGACCCTACGTCCGCGCTGCCCTCGACGAGTGCGAGGCTCGCGGCGTCGGCTTCGGTGGGCTGATCGGCCAGGGCGGCTATCCGCCGTGCATGCTCGACGGCGAGCTGCGCTACTACCGCGGCGTCCTCGGCAAGATCTACACGAGCGCCGACGCCGACGCGCAGTTCACCAAGGCCGCCGCGTGTGCGCGCTGCGACTTCGATCCGTACTGCGTCGGCGTGCGCCGCGACTACGTCGAGCATCACGGCGACGCCGAGCTGGTGCCGTTCCGCGCCGCGCCTGGCGCCCTCGCCGACGCGACGCCGGTGCGCGACCCCGGCCTGGTGCGCCTCGGCCGCCGATAAGCATGCCGCTCCTCGACGTCATCCTCCTCTACGACTGCAACCTCGCGTGCGACTACTGCACGATCACGCCCGCGATGCGCGCCCGCGCGCTGCCGACCGCCGCCGTGGTCCGCGCGCTGCGCGACGGCCGCGCCGAGGGCTACGACCGGGTGTCGTTCACCGGCGGCGAGCCGACCCTCCGCGGCGATCTGCTCGGCCTGGTGCGCGAGGCCCGCGGGCTCGGCTACCGCGACGTCAAGGTCCAGTCCAACGGGCTCGTGTTCGCCCAGGCCGCGAACGTGGCGCGCCTCGTCGAGGCCGGCGTCACCGACGTCCACGTCTCGATCCACACCCACGACGCCGCCGCCTACGACGCGCTGGTCCGCCGCGACGGCGCGTACCCGCTGATGATCGCCGGCCTGCGCAACCTCGTCGCCGCCGCCGTGCCGCTCACCGCCGACGTGATCGTCAAGACCGACACCGCGCCGCGCCTGGTCGCCGCGATCGAGTGGCTCCACGGCCTCGGCGTCGGCGGCGCCGACCTGTGGTTCGTCTCGCTCACCGACGGCAACCGCGCCAACCTCGCCTCGATGCCGCGGCTCACCAACGCGCTGCCCGCGATGCGCGCCGCCCTCGATCGCGGCCGCGCCCTCGGCCTCCGCATGCGCTCGCTCCACGTCCCGCGCTGCCTGCTCGGCGCCGACCACCTCGCCTACGCGTTCGACCCCGGCGCCGATCGGGTCAAGGTCGTCACCCCCGACGCCACCTTCGCCCTCGCCCAGTCCAAGCTCACCGGCCAGGTCCACGTCGCCGCGTGCGACGGCTGCGCCCACCGCGCGATCTGCCCCGGCCTCCGCACCGACTACCTCGCGCGCTACGGCGACGACGAGATCAGTCGCGCACGCCAGGCAGCTGATCCGGATCGACGCGACGGACCAGCGACTCGGCGCTGACGATCCACGGCGGCTCGGGGGCGTCCTCGAGCTGGTAGAAGCCGCCGCAGAAGCTGCGGTGCGGGCACGGCGCGCACGCGGCGGTGTGGGCGCGGCGCTCGGCGAGGTAGGCGGCGAGGTTCACGGTCTCGTTGTTCACGAAGATCATGTGGCGGCGCAGCTTGTCGAGATCGCCGGCGAGGAAGCGCTCGTAGCCGGGCATGAAGCAGAACGGCAGGTTGATGATCTGGATCTTCAGGCGATCGGCGAAGCCATCGATGAAGCGCATCGCGACGTCGGCCGCGGCCTGGGTGTCGGGGGCGTGGCGCACGGTGGCGCGGCCGAACGGCGTGAGGAACTGGATGTTGAGCCAGCGCAGGCCGAGCCGCAGCGCCAGCTCGCCGACCTGATCGAGCTCGACGTAGTTGTGCTTGGTGAGCGTGATGTTCATGCCGAGCTCGACGCCGGGCGGCGCCGCGGCGACGCAGTGGGCGATGCCGGCGGTCGACTGCTCGAAGGCCTCGGGCACCCCGACCTCGCGGCCGTGACTCTTCGCGGTCGCGCCGTGGATCGAGAACAGCAGCGTCGTGAGGCCGGACTGCACCAGCTTGCGCGCGAAGTCGGGATACGCGCACAGCCGGCCGTTGGTGGTGACGTTGATCCGGTCGTAGCCGAGGGCGCGGGCGTAGCGCACCAGCGCGATCAGCTCGGGGTTGAGGGTCGGCTCACCGCCGTCGAAGTCGACCATGTGCACGCCGTGACGGCGGTACTTCACGAGGTGCTCGCGCTGTCGGGTCGGGTGGCCGTCGATCTGCGTGCGCGTGCCGACCGCGCAGAACGTGCAGTGGTTGTTGCAGACGTAGGTGACGTTC
>JAYTAJ010001318.1:0-5380 GCA_043737575.1 Myxococcales bacterium
GACGCCGCCGCCAAGGCCGCGCGTCGCGGCTTCGAGGCCAACGAGCGCCTGCCGGTCCACATCCGCCAGAAGATGATCGCGGCGATGCGCGCGGTCACGCTCGCCAACAACGAGCTGCTCGCCCGCTACGCGTGCGAGGAGACCGGCCTCGGCCGCTACGAGGACAAGCTCAACAAGAACCGCCTGGTCGCCGAGAAGACGCCCGGCACCGAGATCCTCCGCGCCCAGGCCTACACCGGCGACGACGGCCTGATGCTGATCGAGCGCGCGCCCTACGGCGTGATCCTCGCGGTGACGCCGACGACGAACCCGACCGAGACGATCCTGTGCAACGCGATCGGCATGGTCGCGGGCGGTAACGCGGTGGTCTTCAACGTCCACCCGTCGGCCGGCCGGGTGTCGAACTGGTTCGTGCACCTGCTCAACGAGGCGATCATCGGCGTCGGCGGACCGCGCGACGTGATCACGTCGGTCGAGCAGCCGACCATCGAGAGCGCGCAGACCCTGATGAAGCACCCGCTGGTGCGGCTGGTGGTCGTGACCGGCGGACCCGCGGTGGTGAAGCAGGCGATGGCGTCGGGCAAGAAGGTCATCGCCGCCGGGCCCGGCAATCCGCCCGCGGTCGTCGACGAGACCGCCAACCTCGAGAAGGCCGCCGACGCGATCGTCCGCGGTGCGTCGCTCGACAACAACATCGTCTGCATCGCCGAGAAGGAGATCATCGCGGTCGACTCGATCGCGAAGGAGCTGCTGCGCCACCTGACCGCGAAGGGCGCGCTGGTGCTCGACGCCCGTCAGGCCAAGGAGGTCGAGAAGGTCGTCCTCGACGGCGATCACGTCAACAAGGAGTGGGTCGGCAAGGACGCCAGCAAGATCGCCGAGGCCGCCGGCATCCGCGGCCACGGCCGCGATCTGCGCATCCTCCTGGCCGACGTCGACGAGCAGCACCCGTTCGTGCAGCACGAGCTGCTCACGCCCGTGCTCGGCTTCGTGCGGGTGAAGGACGCGGCCGAGGCGATCGCGATGGCGATCCGCGTCGAGCATGGCTTCCACCACACCGCGACGATGCAGTCGCTGAACATCGACAACATGGCGGCGATGGCGCGGGTCTGCAACTGCTCCATCTTCGTCAAGAACGACGCGTCGTACGCGGGGCTCGGCCTCGGCGGCGAGGGCTACACCTCGTTCACGATCGCGAGCCCGACCGGCGAGGGCCTGACGACCGCGCTCAACTTCACGCGCGAGCGCCGCTGCACCCTCAAGGAAGCGTTCCGGTTCGTGTGAGCACGCGCGGGGCCATGGGGCCAGCGCTGGGTTTGCTCGAGCTGACGACCATCGCCCGCGGCGTGGTCGTCGCCGATGCCGCGCTCAAGCGTGCGCCCGCGGTGCTGGTGTCGTCGCGCACGCTGTCGGGCGGCAAGCACCTCGTCATCCTCGCGGGCGGCGTGGCCGAGGTCGCCGAGGCGATGGCGGCGGGGCGGGCGGTCGCCGCCGATCGGCTGCGCGATCGCCTCGAGCTGGCGATGGCCGACGATCAGATCTGGCCGATGCTGGCCGAAGGCGGCCTGGTGCAGCCGGTCGACTGGGCCGACGACGCCGGCGCCGAGGCGGTGGCGATCGTCGAGACCGCGACAGTGTGCGCCGCGATCGCCGCGGCCGACGCCGCGTGCAAGGTCGCCGACGTGATCGTGCGCGACGTCCGGCTCGCGGTCGATCTGGCGGGCAAGGCGGTGTTCACGCTGACCGGCTCGCTCGACTCCATCGACGCCGCGGTCGACGCCGCGCGCGAAGCCGCGGGCGATCGCCTGGTCGACCTCGAGCGGATCGCCCAGCCCGCCCCCGAGCTGCGCGGCCGCCTGTTCCGGTGAGCAGCCGAGCGCAGCGAGGTTGCGAATCTCGTCTGGGAGCCGAGGCCGAAGCGCGGTTCTGACGAACGACTCGCTGGTATCATCGCGGCGTGCTCGTCCTGCCGCCGCCGCAGCTGGTCCCGCTGGTCGCCGCGTACCTCGACGCGAGGCTCGCGCTCGTCGAGGCGGTGCTCGAGCGCCTCGCCGATCCGGCGAGCGCGACGCGGATGATCGATCCGCGGCCCGCGATCGAGCGCGCCCGCGCCGCGGCGATCGAGGCCGGGGTCGACCTGCCCGACGCCCAGCTCGCGCGCACCGCCGGGCTGTCGGCGGCGGAGCTGGATCTGCTGTGGCTGATCGCGGCGCCCGCGATCGATCCGGCGATCGTGACGCTCTTGCGGCGCGCCGATCCGAGCGGTGGCCGCGACTGGGTCGACGCGGCGACCGCGGCCCGCGCCCTCGCGGCGACGCGGCTCGATCGCCAGGCGGTGTTCGCCAGCCTCGAGCCCGACGCGCCGCTGCGGCGCCGCGCGCTGATCCGGGTCGCGAATGGCGATCGCGCGATCGGCCGCGATCTGACGCCCGCGAGTTGGCTGCCGGGCGCGCTGCGCGGCGGCCGCGCGATCGGCGCGCGCCTCGAGGGTAGCTGCACGCTGATCACGCCGTCGATCGCCGCCGCCGACGTGCCGCTGCCCGATCGCGCGGCCGAGCTGTCGGCGGTGCTGGCGGGCGGTGTCGCCGACACCATCGAGCCGCCGCCGCTGTTCGGCGTGGGCGGCCTCGATCATCCGCGCGGCATCGCGGTCTACCTCCAGGGCAACCCCGGCTCGGGCCGCAGCGTCCTCCTGCGCGCGATCGCGGGGCAGCTGGGCCGCCGCATCTTGCTCCTCGACGGCGCGCGCCTGCGCCACCTGCCGGCGTCGGTCGCCGCCGACATCGTCGACGCCGCGTGTGGTGAGGCCGCGGCCCACGGCGAGCTGCTCGCGATCCGCAACGCCCACGACGTCGCGGTGCCGACCGCCGCCGCTGCGCCCGCGCTGGCCCGCGCGATCAGCGCCCACGCCGCGGTCGTGATCCTGATCGTCGCCGACGACGCGCCACTCGCCGCCGAGGTCGAGCAGCTGATCGTGTTCCGCCACCTCCACGAGATCCGGCCCCAGGCGGTCGACGCCGCCCACGTCTGGCTGCTCAACCTGCCGCCGACCACCGAGCTCGACACCGGGCTCGAGCTGGAGAGCTTCGCGCGCTCGCTGCACCTGTCGCCGGTCCAGATCCGCGCCGCCGCGCGCTCGGCGGTGCTGACCGCGGGGCCGCGCCCGCTCGGCGTCGCGCAGCTCGACAGCGCCGCGCGGGCCCAGCTCGCCCAGGGCATCGGCCGGCTCGCCGAGGTCCAGGCCGCGACGTTCACGCTCGCCGATCTGATCCTCGCCGACGAGGCGCGCAGTCAGGTCGAGGACGTGATCAGCGCGGCGCGCAACCGCGATCTGGTGCTGCGGCGCTGGGGCCTGCGCCGGACGATCAAGCGCGGCCTGTCGATCACCTGCCTGTTCGACGGCACGCCCGGCACCGGCAAGACCCTGGCGGGCGAGGTCATCGCGTGCGAGCTCGGGCTGCAGATGCTGCGCATCAACGTCGCCAGCATCGTCGACAAGTACATCGGCGAGACCGAGAAGAACCTGACCAAGATCTTCGAGCAGGCCCGGCCCGACACCACGCTGCTCCTGTTCGACGAGGCCGACTCGCTGTTCACCAAGCGCACCGAGGTGAACCACGCCAACGATCGCTACTCGAACATGAACGTGAACGTGCTGCTGCAGCTGATCGAGCGCTTCGAGGGCACGGCGATCCTGACGACCAACCTGAAGAAGGGCCTCGACACCGCGTTCGAGCGTCGCATCACGTTCAAGATCACGTTCGAGCGGCCCGACGCCGAGCAGCGCCTCAAGATCTGGCAGATCATGCTGCCGCGCTCGGTGCCGACCGCCGAGGTCATCGACTACGACCGGCTGTCGCGGCTCGACCTGTCGGGCGGCGAGATCAAGAACGCGGTGCTGCGCGCGGCGTACGCGGCGGCGCGCGAAGGCACCAACCTGCGGATGCGCCACCTGACCGCGGCGTCGGCGCAGGAGGCGGCATCGACGGGGCGGGTCTACTTCGACGCGTCGCCCGCGTAGCCGCTGGCTACGGCCGCCAGCGCGGCGGATCGCCGGGGCGATCGGGGGCGCCGCTCGGGACGATCCACAGGAGCGTCTCGCCGGGACGGGTCGTGGCGTCGCCGAGCTCGAACGGCGTCGCGAGCGCGAGGCCGCGCAGCCAGGCCTCGAGGCGGGCGTGATCGATCGTGGCGCGGGCGGTGCGGGCCGGGCCGTCGGGCTCGCACAGCGCGAGGGTGCCGAGGGTGGCGACCAGCTCGAGGCCGCGGGCGCGGATCAGGCGATGGGCGCAGTCGCGCGCCGACTCGCCGTGGTCGGCCTCGACGCGAAACACGCCATCGGGCAGGGCCGACGGCGCGCCGCTGCCGATGCGCTCGATCGCACCGGGGCCGCGGCCGTCGAGGAAGTCGCCGGTCGCCGCGCTGACGCGGACCCGGCCGAGCGAGCGGCGGACCAGGCCGAGCTCGTCGAGACGGCCGGTGCCGAGGGCCTCGGTCCACGCGTCGTCGCCGGCGGGAGTCGCGAGCTCGGCGAGGCGCGCGATCGGCGTGCCGGTCTCGGCGCGGCCGTCGAGCCAGGCGGCGTAGAGCGCGCCGAGGATGTGGGTCGCGGCGGCGGTGAGGCCGGCGCGCTGGCCGAGCGCGAGGAGCGGCGAGCCGTCGAGGGCAGGCATCGGCGTGGCGACGGTCGCGGTCGAGGCGCGGGCCCAGGTGAGGAGGTCGGCGCGCCAGGCGGCGGGCTCGGTGGGGCGAGGGGCGAGGGGAGCGCGACGAGGTGACGGTGACGGAGACGGAGGCGGCGGGGGCGAACCCACCTCCCCCTCGCGACTCTCGAGGCCTGTGGGTCCTGGAGTGCCACCGCCACGCCCTGGTGACGGCGACGGCGACGGCGACAGTGACGCGGTGCTGGCGAAGGACTCGAGGACGCTCGCTGGCATCGGCGTCAGCATCTGCGCCTTCGGCACTGGCATCGGCACGTCGACGCGCGCGGTCGAGCGCTGCGCGAGGCGCTCGCTCACGGTCATCGGCCGCGTCGTCGGGACCGCGTCGGGAGCGGGCGACTCGAGGCGTGGCGTCGCGACCGGCGCGGGCGCGATGACGTCGTCGACCACGGGCGCCACGCGGACCGTCGCGCGATCGCCGTCGGCGTCGGCCCCGACCGCGCGGAGGTGCAGCCGCTCGCCGTCGAGCGCGATCAGCATCGCCCCGGTCTCGCGTTCGCGCCGCGGCACGATCGCGACGATCGGCCCCATCGTCGTCGGCGCGACCTCGAGCTCCTTGACCGCCACGTTGATCGCCAGCGTGCGATCGCCGACGTCGGCCACCACCCACGCCAGCGCCGGGTGGCTGCGGATGTCGCGCGGCTGGGCGTCGAGCCGCA
>JAYTAJ010001319.1:0-12378 GCA_043737575.1 Myxococcales bacterium
CAGAACCAGGAGATCGTGCAGCGCTTCTTCAACGAGGCGCGCGCCGCCACGCTGATCCGGCACCCCGGCATCGTCGACGTCTTCGACTTCGGATACCACGCGTCGGGCAGCGCCTTCATCACGATGGAGTTTCTGCCCGGCGAGTCACTGGCCGCGCGGCTCGAACGTGAGCGCGCGCTGCCGCCGGCCGTGGCGGTGGCCTTGACCCGCCAGATCGCGGGTGCCGTCGGGGCCGCGCACGCCGGCGGCATCGTCCACCGCGACCTCAAGCCCGACAACGTCTACCTCGTCCCCGAGCGCGACGCGCCCGGCGGCGTGCGGGTCAAGGTCCTCGACTTCGGCATCGCCAAGCTGTCGGGCGTCGCCGAGCGCGGCGGGCTGAAGACGCGCACCGGATCGATCATCGGCACGCCGACGTACATGTCGCCCGAGCAGTGCCATGGCGCCGCCGAGCTCGATCACCGCGCCGACGTCTACTCGCTCGGCTGCATCCTGTTCGAGCTGGTGTGCGGCCGGCCGCCGTTCGTCGGCGAGGGCCTCGGCGAGATCCTCGGGGCGCACATGTACCAGGCGCCGCCGCCGCCGCGCACGCTGGCGCCGTCGTGCCCGCTCGCGCTCGAGGCGACCATCGTCGCGGCGCTCGCCAAGCGGCCCGACGAGCGCACGCCGTCGATGGACGCGCTGATCGATCAGCTCGATCGGATCGGCGCGGCGCCGTCGTCGCTCGCCGCGCCGCTCGACCTCGGCGTCGCCGCGGGCGCGCGCCATCCCGTGACCACGCTCGGCGACGCCGCGGCGCAGATCGCGCCGATCGCGGTGGTCGCGCCGCGCGGCCGACGCGCCGTCTGGATCGGCGCTGGCGCCGCGATCGTCGCGGGCGTCGCGATCACCGCCGCGATCGTCGGCGGATCGTCGACGACCGCGGGCCGTGACACCGATGGCGCCGCCGCGGCGCCGCGCGCTTGCACCGCCGACGCCACCGACGGCTGCGCCGCCCGCGGCCGGGCGCTGGCGATCGGCCCCGACGCCGATCCGCGCGCCGCGGTCGCCGCCCTCGAGCTCGGCTGCGACGGTCGCGACGCCGCCGCGTGCGGCCTGCTGGCGCGGCTCCTGGTCAGCGGCGCCGACGGCGTGCCGATCGCCGCGTCGCGCGCGGTGTCGTTGGCCGAGACCCACTGCGCCGCGCGCCAGCCCGACGCCTGCGTCGCCCTGGCGATCGCGCGACGCGACGGCGTCGGCACCGCCGTCGATCGGCGCACCGCGATCGACGCCGCGCTCGCGGCGTGCGATGCCCGCGACGGCGCCGGCTGCGCGATCGCCGCGCCGATGCTGGCGATGGCCGACGATCACCCGCAGGCCGCCGCGGTCAGCGCCCGCGGCCGCGAGCTCCTCGAGCCCGCCTGCGCCGCGGGCGATCGCGACGCCTGCGCATCGCTCGCCGCGGTGCGCGCCGCCGCCCTCGAGCTGCCCGCCGCGACCGAGCTGTTGCAGCGCGGCTGCGACCAGCGCCACGCCGACGCCTGCGTCCGGCTCGCCCGCATGTACGATCGCGGCCAGGGCGTGCGGCCCGACGCCGCGCGCAGCCGCGAGCTGACCCGCGCCGCGACCGCCGGCCTGACCGCGCGCTGCGCCAGCGGCGGCGCCGCCGCCTGCACCGCGCTCGCGACCGGCATCGGCGCCGAGCGCTCGAGCAGCCGCGACGCCGTGCGCATCGCCGATCTGCTCGACCAGGCCTGCGCCCTCGGCGACGGCGCCGCGTGCGTGACCAGCGCCAGCATGCACACCGTCGGCGACGGCGTGCCGCGCGATCGCGCGCTGGCCGGCGAGCGCTACCGCCGCGGCGTCACCCTGCTCGAGGCCCGCTGCTCGGTCGGCGACACCACCGCATGTCTACGCGCCGCCGACGTGCTCGCCCGCGGCCTCGGCGTGCGCGCCGACGCCGCCCGCGCCACCGCGCTGGTGCGCAACGCCTGCCGCGCCGGATCGAGCGACGGCTGCGTCCGCTGGGGCGCCCTCGATCCCGAGCACGCCACCGCCGCGTTCGGCCGCGCGCTCGAGCTCGCCGAGCCCGCCTGCGCCGCCGCCGACCTGTCCGCCTGCGACGTCGCCGGCGACGTCTTCGCCCTCGGTCCACCGCCGCTCGCCGACGCCGGGCGCGGCGCCGATCGCTACCGCACCGCGTGCGACGGCGGCCTCGCCGAGGGCTGCTTCGATCGCGCCTGGCTCCTCGCCGACGACGATCCCGCCGAGTCGCGCCGCCTGTACCGGGTCGCCTGCACCGACGGCTACGGTCCCGCCTGCCACAACCTCGGCCTGCTCAGCGCGCACGCCAAGGATCTCGCCAGCGCCGCCACCGACTTCGAGCGCGGCTGCGACCACGCCGCCCCCGCCAGCTGCGTCGCTCTCGCCGACCTCGTCGCCACCGACCGCCTCGGCGCCCGCGATCCCGCCCGCGCCCGCCAGCTCCGCGCCCGCGCCTGCGTCCTCGGCCTGCCCGCCGCGTGCGAGTGATCGGGTCAGCGCGGATCGTTGTCGACGTGATCGGCCGGACTCTGGATCGTCGGAGACATACAAGACGATCTCGTCACTGGCTTTCTTTCGACGGCGTCAAGCAACGTCGGCGAAGGCGGCGAGCGTGGTGCGCAGGCCGTCGGCGAGGGGCGTGACGGTGAGGCCGAGGTCGCGCCGGGCGCGGGCGGCGGAGGGATGGACGTCCTCGAGGAGAAACTGGAGCTGGCCGGCGGGGATGAGCGGCGCGCGGCGGGTGAGCTTGGCGACGGCTTCGCCGACGATGCTGACGGTGCGCGCGAGGACGGTGGGGAGGACGCGCGGGACGGTGCCGCGGCCGGAGGTGTCGACGACGAGGCGCGCGAGGTCGGCGAGGGACACGAAGCGATCGTGGAGGATGAAGCGGGCGCCGATCGGCGCGCGCTCGGCGAGGACGTGGCCGCGCGCGACGTCGGGCGCGAAGACGACGGGGATGCCGCCGGGCAGCAGCATCGGGATCTGGCGCTTCACCAGGCGCACCAGCAGATCGTTGAGGCCGGGGTTCACGACGGGCGCGGGGCCGTAGACCGCGGACGGATGCAGGTAGCGGACGGGGAGGCCGCGGGCCTCGAGCGCGACGATGGCGCGATCGGCGTCCTGCTTCGAGCGCTCGTAGGGCGAGCCCTTCGGCGTCGACGCGATCGTCGACTCGTCGAACTCGACGCCGCGCTGCCAGGCGAACACGTCGATCGTGCTGGTGTAGACGAAGGACTCGACGGCGGCGGCGAGCGCGGCCTCGCCGACGTGGCGCGAGCCGTCGACGTTCACGGCGGTGAAGCGGCGCGGATCGCGCAGCCACTGCTCGGGCAGGCCGGCGGTGTGAAAGACCGCGCGGCAGCCGGCCATCGCGCGATCGATCGAGGCGCGGTCGGTGACGTCGCCCGCAGCGAGCTCGACGGTGGCGGGGAGGAGCGCACGGGCGCGATCGACGTCGCGCACCAGCGCGCGGACGGTCCGGCCAGCGGCGACGAGCTCGGCGACGACGGCGGCGCCAACCGTGCCGGTCGCGCCCGTGACGAGGGTGATCATGCGCGATGCTGATCCAGGCGATGGCGCGGGTCGAGGGGAGATCGACGCGAGCGCGCTCGTAGTAGACGGCGACGAGGCAGATCTCATGAGCGAGCGACGTCGCAACCACGGCTCCGAGGCCACCCCAGGGAGCGGAGCCTACGTCGCCGACGGTCGGGCCCCGGGCAAGCGCACGCTCTCCGAGCGCCGCTACCCAGCGCGCCGTCGCGTCGATGCGCCCGCCGCGACCGACGACGCGCGCGGCGATCACCCTGGCGGTGTCGCGGCCGGCGGCTCCTTCGAGCTGCTCGGTGCGGGTGCGGCGTGTGAGGTGCCATACCGCGCAACGATGGAAGCCGCCTTCGGCCAGGATTTCTCGGGCGTCGCGGTCCAGACCGGACGCAGCGGCGAGCTGGCGACGATCGGCGCCCGCGCCGCCGCGAGCGACGAGCAGATCGCCTTCGCCGACGCGCAGCCCGATCCGCACACCGTCGCCCACGAGCTGGCCCACGTCGCGCAGCATCGTCGGCACGGCGGCGGCGCGGGCGGCCTCAGCCATCCCGACGACGCATCGGAGCGCGAGGCCGAGCAGATCGCCGCGCGCGTCACCGCAGGCGAAGCCGCGCCCGCCCCGCAGCACCCGGCCGTCAGCGGCGACGCGCGCGCCGCCCTCGCCGAGCCAGAGCCGACCGATCCCGTCGCGAGCGCAGCAGCCGAGCCGCCCGCCGCCGCGCCGACGACCGACGCCGCGAATGCGAACGCGACGGGCGCGATGCCGACGGCCACCGCCGCACCGATCGCCGTTTCAGACACAAAGCCCGATGCGGCTGCACCGTCACCGTCACCGTCACCGTCACCGTCACCGTCACCGTCACCGTCACCGTCACCGTCACCGTCACCGTCACCGTCACCGATCGCCGCACTCGGCGCCGCACCCGCCGCCCCACTCGCCGCTCTCACGGGCGTGACGCTGTCCACCCTCGATCGCTCGATCCGCCAGGTGA
Source organism: Myxococcales bacterium (assembly GCA_043737575.1). Lineage (GTDB taxonomy): Bacteria > Myxococcota_A > Polyangia > Haliangiales > Haliangiaceae > UBA2376. Next base: position 4,560 of record JAYTAJ010001319.1, read on the forward strand.
CCGACGCCGTCGCAGCACCCGCGCCCGCCGCGCCTCCCGCCCCGATCGCCGCGCCCGTCCTCGCGCCGCGCGATCCATCCGCGCCGCCCGCGGGCGCGCCTCGCACCGCGCCGCCGCCGATCGCACCGTCGCCGCCGCGTCCGCCAACCGCCCTCGCGCATCAGCCCGCCGCCCCCGCCGCCCCCACGCCCGACACGATCTCCGCTGGCCCGCGCCCGCGCGTCGAGCCGACCGGCCCCGCCGATCCCGCCCACGCCGCGCTCGCCGAATCCTCCGGCCGCAGCCGCCTCGACGCACGCCTGGTCGGCACGATCGCGACCACGACCACGCGCGATCTCGGCGCCGCCACGCTCGACGCGCCCGTCGCCCCCGTCGCGGCGCCACCCGCCGCCCCCGCCGCCGCTGCGCTCGCGCCGCCGCCGCTCGCGATCCCCGCCATCCCCGAGGCGCCCTGGAGCCGCCTCGATCCCGCCGCGCAGACCCGCCTCGACGCGATGGTCGCGCCCGCCCTCGACCGCCGCGTCGCCGCGATGACCGCGCGCACCGAGGCCGACGCCGCGCAGACCCAGGCCCAGACCGCGCAGCTCCAGACCGATCACGACGCGCAGCTCGCCGCCGCCACCGCCGCCGCGCAGACCCAGACCGCCGCGTTGCGCACCGCCGGCACCGCGCAGGTCGACGCGGTCCGCGGTCAGTGGCAGGCCCAGGGCCAGGCGCTCCGCGATCAGACCGTCGCCCAGGTCAGCGCCGAGCACGCCGCCGCCGAGACCGAGATCCAGACGACGGTGCAGGTCGGCGAGGTCCGCACCGACGCGATCCTCACCGGCGCCGAGCACGACGCGACCACCACCCGCAGCGCCGCCGAGTCGACCGCGGCCGCGACCCTCGCCGCTGCCACCGCGCGCGCCGACAGCGTGCGATCGCGCGGCGCGACGTCGCGATCGGTGGCGCGGCAAGAGACCACGCCCGAGGACGCCGCCGCCGCCGACGGCGAGGCCGAGGCGCGCCAGATCCTCGAGGACGCCCAGCTCCAGGTCGATCGCGAGATCGCCCGCGCCGAGCGCGAGATCGAGCAGCTCATCGCCCGCGCCGGCGCCCTCAGCGAGGAGGAGATCGAGCATCGCCTGCTGCTGATCACCGGCCGCATCTCGGCGCTGCGAGCGTCGCTCGCGCAGAAGGTCGACGACGCGCTCGGCGATCGCTTCCCCGCGCTCGAGACCGCGTACCTCGGGCAGATCGATCTGCTGGTCGGCGACATCCGCACCAGCATGTTCAGCGTCGCCGACGCGCTGCTCGCCGGCAACACCGCCCTCGCGACCACCCAGCTCGCGAGCGCTCGCGTCTTGATCGACGCCCGCGCCGAGCGCCTCAACATGACGCTCGAGGACGCCGCGGTGCTGTCGACCTTCGACGACATCACGACCGCGCTCGACGCGTTCAACATCAACATGACCAGCGCCGACGGCCAGCGCGAGTGGACCGACACCGAGCGTCAGGCCGCGCTCGCCCAGGGCATCCGCATCGAGAACGCGTTCCGCGACGCCGATCGCACGGGCATGTTCGCCGAGGCCGGGCTCACCGCGCCTGGCGCCGCGTTCAGCGCGATCGTGAACGGCGGCAACGGCATGACGTTCCTGATGGCGGGCCCGGTCGGCACGTACTCCGACGACGAGCGCGCCGAGCTACTCGCGGAGGACGCGCCGCCCGGACCCAACGTCTACGGCGGCAACCTCGCCGCGGTCCCGACCACCTACGACCGGGCCGGGGCCGAGACCATGGGCGCGGGCCTCGTCGAGTACTACACGCTGTCGGGCCGCAACGAGGGCCTCGCGAACGGGCTCGAGTTCCACTTCGGCCACGAGTTCGGCCACGCGTTCAACGCGACCATGGTCGGCGCCGACAACACCCTCGACGACGATCGCAGCGACGTCGCGAACTCGCCCTACGCCCACCTCGGCGCCGACACGATCTTCGCGCCCGGCCTGATCCCGGTCGCGGGCGCCGACGTCGAGCGCTTCATCCTCAACGACGCGGCGATCGCCGACGTCACCGCCGAGGTCCAGGCGACCGCGGGCGACGGGTGGGCGACCATGACCACCGCCGAGCGCAACGCCGCCATCCAGGCCGAGGCCCAGGCCCGATCGATCGCGCAGGGCCTGCAGATGAGCGCCGATCTCCTGCGCCAGGGGCCGTACCAGCAGAACCCGTGGCCCTCGACCGGCGAGTGGTTCGCCGACATCTACGTCAACTGGGCCAACGGCACGCTCGCCGACGGTCCCGCCGGCGAGGCGGTCGATCGGTGGATGAACAATCACATGGATGACTGGCTGCGCATGCGGCTCCAGGCCAACGGCCAGCTGCCGATCCCCGAGCCGGCGCCGCTGACCGGCGGCGCGTAGCGATCACGGTCCGACGCTGACCCAGCCCGGCGCGCCCGACGCGTAGTCGCGGACCCTCGCCCGCGCCGATCGTCGAGCCCGCGCCGCCATCGTCACCGCACGCGAGCGCGCTCGTGATCGCCATCACCAGCAACGACGAACCGATCGAAGCGCGCATGCGGCGATCCTATCAGCCGTGCGACCGTCGCGGCATGGTCGTCGGTCTCCGCGGGGTCGTGATCGTCGGCGCGGTCGCGACCAGCGCCGCGTGCATCGAGGAGGTGTACACGCCGCTGCCGTGCACCGAGCTCGAGCGCCGCCCCGCGATCATGAACAGCATCGGCGACAACGACGTCGTGATCCGCTTGCAGTGCGCCGACGGGGTCGAGCGCGCCGACAGCTGGGGCCTGGCGGTCCCCGAGCGCGCGTCGGACAACGGCGGCCACAGCTCGTTCTTCCGGCTCACCGTCGAGCCGATCGTCGATGGGCAGGTCACCTTGCGCGGCCCGGTGCGCGGCGTGCTGCTGCGCGATCTCAACGCCCCGGTCGACGTCGGCATCGCCGCGTTCGAGAACTCCCAGCTCGGCACCCTCCTCACCGTGTCGTGGCCGTTCGCGACCTCGACGCCATGATCCGCCGCGCCCTCGTCGCCGTCGTCGTGACCGCGGCCGGCACCGCCGCCGCCGAGCCGCTCGCGATCGAGCTGCCCGAGCAGGCGCCGCCGCTGGGGCCGAGCCACCTGCGGATCGCGCTCGACGCCGCGTTCGCGAGCGGTCAGCCGACCACCGCGTCGAGCACGACCCTGGTGGCGTCGGCGCGCGGCCGCCGCGGCCGGTGGATGCTGTCGGCCGAGCTCGGGCTGCTGGCGTGGCGCGATCGGTCGATCGTCGTCGGCGTCCGCGAGGTCCGCGGCCTGTCGCTGACCAACGCGGTCCTCGGCGCGACCCGGTGGACCGCGCGCCACCGCCACGCCCGCGGCTACGTCCGCTTGGTGCTGGCGTTGCCGACCACGAACGGCCTGCGCTACGAGCCCGAGGTGTTCGAGTACGCGCGCACGATCTACGCGCCGTCGCAGTACGTGCGCGCGGGCGCGGTGCCGACCGGCGGCCCCGATCTGGTCCCGAAGGCGGCGCTCGGGCTGCGCGTCGAGCCCGGCCCCGCGGTCGTGCAGGTCGAGGGCGGGTTCGAGCCGTTGTTCGCCTGGTTCGCCGCCGGGGTCGCGGTCCAGGTGTCACCGGCGCTGGCGCTGACCGGCCACGCGATCGTCCGCCACGATCTCGCGGCCGATCCGGTGAAGGTCGAGCCCGACGACAGCGCGATCGCGATCGGCGGCGGCGTGGTCGCGCGCGGCGGCCCCGGCCTGCTGTCGCTGCGCGGCGACTACCGCCTCGACCACTGCCGCCTCGGCGACTGGGCCGAGGGCGCGGCCGGCGATCGCTGCACCCGCGTCGTCCTCGCCTACGCGATCCCGTTCCGCTGACGCCGCTCTGGGTAGGCCGCGCGCCACGCCACCGGCGCGCCGCGAACGGGCACAATGCGCCCATGACTCCCGGCCACCGTGTCGTCATCCGCGAGCTCGGCGAGACCCCGCTCGACGCCCTCGAGCGCCACGCCGCCCTCGAGCCGATGGCGGCGCCCGATCCGGCGACGCTCGGCCCGCGCGACGTCGTGATCGCGGTCGCGACCGCGCAGGTCAACTGGGTCGATCTGATCATGGCGAGCGGCCAGTACCAGCACGTGCCGACGCCGCCGTACTGCCCCGGCCTCGAGTACGCGGGCACGGTCGCGTGGATCGGCCCCGAGGTCACGACCGTCGCGGTCGGCGACGCGGTGATGAACGACGGCTTCCTGTCGGGGCCGCGATCGCTCGGCGCGTACCAGCGCTGGGGCGGCTTCGCGTCGTACGCGGTCGCGCCCGCCGAGGCGGTGCTGCCGATCCCCGACGGGCTGTCGGCCGAGGCCGCGTGCTGCCTGCTCGGCAACTACGAGACCGCGTATCACTGCCTGGTCACCCGCGGCCGCCTGCAGCCGGGCGAGACCGTGATGATCCACGGCGCCGCGGGCGCGACCGGTCTGGCCGCGGTGCACCTCGCGAAGCTGATCGGCGCCACCGTGATCGCGACCGGCCGCTCGGCGACGAAGCTCGCCGCCGTGAAGGCGCAGGGCGCCGATCACGTCGTGGTCGCGGGCGAGGAGCGGCTGCGCGATCAGATCAAGGCGCTGACCGGCGGCCGCGGCGTCGACGTGGTCTACGACGGCGTCGGCGGCGATCTCTCGGTCGAGAGCCTGCGCTGCGTCCGGTTCGGCGCGCGCTACCTGATCGTCGGCTGGGCCGCGACGCCGTTCGTCGCCGCCGGCAAGGGCGGTCGCGGCGCGCCCAACGCCAACCACCTGCCGACCAACCTCATCATGATGAAGGGCCTCGACGTGCTCGGCTGCCCGACCGTGATCTCGACGGTGAACGATCCGTCGCTGCGGCCGCCGCGCCTCGCGCAGATCCTGGCGTGGGTGCGGGCCGGCGTGCTGGTGCCCCACGTCTCGCACCGCTATCCCCTGGCGCAGTTCCGCGACGCGATGCTCGCGAAGTGGCGCGGCGAGGTGATCGGCGGCTGCGTCGTCGAGGTCGGCGCGCGATGATCCGCGGCGCGCTGATCGCGATCTTCCGGATCGTGACGCGCCTGTACTTCCGCCGGGTCGAGCGCCTCGGCCCGCCGCCCGCCGCGACGACGCGGGGCCGGGTGTTCGTGGCCAATCACGGCAACGCGCTGATCGATCCGATCGTCGTCCTCACGGAGGCGCCGTGTCCGATCGCGCCGATCGCGAAGGCGACGTTGTGGTCGATCCCCGGCCTCGGCTGGCTGATGGATCGCGCGGGCGCGGTGCCGATCGTCCGTCGCAAGGACGAGCCCGGCAAGGACGTCGGCGCCAACGCCGGCACGTTCGCGCGCATCGCCACCCACCTCGGGCGCGGCGGCAACGTCCTCATCTTCCCCGAGGGCGTGAGCCACAGCGAGCCGCACCTGGTGCCGCTGCGCACCGGGGCCGCGCGCATGCTGATCGCCGCCGCCGCCGAGGGCGGGGTCGCGCCGACCTTCCAGGCCGTCGCCCTCGAGTTCGACGCCGGCGACACGTTTCGCTCGCGCTGCTTGCTGGTGTGGGGACCGGTCCACGCCGTCGCCGCGCTGCCCGGCGCCGACGACGAGGCTCGGGTGGCGGCGGCGACCGCGGCGATGGAGGCCGATCTCGGCGCGCTCCTGGTCGAGGGCGACACCATCGAGGAGCGCCGCCTGATCGGCCGCGTCGCCGAGCTGTTCGCCAACGACGCCGGCGACGACTCGCTCGCGGCGTGGAGCACGATCGGCCGCCAGGTCGAGCTGGCCGGCACGGTGCTGCGCGGCCGCGGCGACGCCGAGCTCGCCGCCGTCGCCACCACGGTGACCGCGTACTACGACGCGCTCGATCGCCACCACACCCGCGACGCCCAGCTCGCCCGCGGTCGCGCGCCGTCGCCGAGCGCCAGCCCGGCGCGGTGGATCCGCCGCGTCGTCGTCGCGCCCTTCGCGCTGGCCGGCGTCGTGCTCTACGGCCTGCCGTACCGGCTGCCGCGGCGGGTCGCGCGCAAGACCGAGCGCGACACGGTGTCGACGATCAAGCTCGGCGTCGGCCTCGCGGTGTTTCCGCTGTGGGCCGCGGCGCTGACGATCGCGGCGTGGCTGCTGCTGCCGACGACGGTCGCGGCGGCGATCGCCACCGTCGTCGTGCTGATGTCGCCGTTCGCGGCGCTGCGCTGGCTCGACTGGCGCGATCGCCGCGATCGCGACCTGTCGGCCGACGAGATCCGCGCGCTGACCGCGGCCCGCGCCGCGGCGGTGGCGGCGATCGCCCGGGCCCGCGCGCTGATCGCGTGACCGCAACCGGTCGCGGCCTGCTAGCGTCTCAGGCCTCATGCGCGCCCTCGCCGTGTGTTCGCTCGTCGTGATCACCGCCTGCGGCGACGGCTCGTCCGGCGATCCGCCGGTCACCGAGCTGGCGGGCTGCGACGGCGCCGCGCTGCTGTCGAAGCCGTCCGATCCCGACCAGCCGGGGCCGTGGCCGGTCGGCGTGCGCACCGCCTCGGTCGGTCGCCTCGGCAAGGTCGAGATCTGGTACCCCGCGGTCCGCGGCAGCGAGGTCGACCAGCCCAAGGTGCGCTACGACATCCGCGCCTCGCTCAACCCGATGCAGCGCGACGTCATCAGCGACGCCGACAACCCGTGGCAGGCGTGCGACTGCTACCGCGACCTGCCGCTCGACGGCACCCACGGCCCGTACCCCGCGATCGTGTTCGTCCACGGCACCGCCGCGTTCCGCCACCAGTCGGCGTCGCTGGTCACTCACTGGGCCAGCCGCGGCTTCGTCGTCGTCGCCGCCGATCACCCCGGCCTCATGCTCGGCGATCTGCTCACGATGCTGTGCCCCGACACCCCGACCGGCACGCAAGATCTGGCGGGCGATGTCGCCGCGCTGATCGCCGCGCTCGGCACGCCGACCGGATCGTTCTTCTTCCTCGCGGGTCACGTCGACGCGACCCGGCTCGCGGTCGCGGGTCACTCGGCGGGCGCAGGCGCCGCCGCCGCGGCCACCGCCGAGCCTGGCGTGCGGGTCGTGATCAGCCTCGCGGGCAATCGCGCTGCCGCCGCGTCCGCGACCCTCGAGCGGTCGCTGTTCATCTCGGGCGACAGCGACAACCTCGTGTCGGCGGCGGCGGTCCGCGCCGCGTGGGACAGCTCGGCGACGCCGCGCCACTACCTCAACATCCTCGGCGCGGGCCACCTCGCGTTCTCCGATCTGTGCGAGACCAAGAACGCCGCGGGGCAGAACCTCCTGCAGATCGGCGAGCAGTACGGCCTGTGCGGCGTCGCCGCCGCGGGCGCGCTGTTCGACTGCAACCCGGCCTACATCGCCGGTCCCATCGGCTGGGACATCATCGACTTCGCGTCGACCACGATCCTCGAGTCGACCCTGCAGTGCGCGACCGGCGGCCCCGCGATCGATCGCGTCGACGACCTGTACTCGATGGCCAGCGGCTACGCCGAGGCGCTGTAGCGCCCGACATTTGTCGCCCGCGGCGGCTTTCGTTGTCGTCGCTGCCGGGCTAAAAAGACCCTCCGGCGCGCGTCGTTCTTCGACGGTCGCGCCGCCTGGGAGCCGATGATGTCCGACTCTGCGAACGCCAGCAGCCCGCCGCCCGCCAACGCCAACATCACGCCCATCGCCATCGAGCAGGAGATGCGCTCCTCGTTCATGGACTACGCGATGTCCGTGATCGTCTCCCGCGCGCTGCCCGATGCCCGCGACGGCATGAAGCCGGTCCACCGCCGCATCCTGTTCGCCCAGAAGGGCCTGAACAACGTCTGGAACCGCCCGTACCTGAAGTGCGCGCGCGTGGTCGGCGACGTGAT
>JAYTAJ010001320.1:0-2325 GCA_043737575.1 Myxococcales bacterium
GATCTGCTCGAGGTCCTTGTCGGTCGGCGTGAGCTGGCGGTAGCTGACGCGATCGGGCGGCTGGGTCAGCACGTACTCGAGGAGCTTCGGGTCCTGGCGGTAGTAGGTCGCGGCGAGCTTCGCGGCGTCGACGCGGTGCTGCTCGGCCCACTCGCCGGACTCGGCGATGCCGCGCACCAGATCGGCGACGACGTCGGGCCGCTCGGCGATCAGCTCCTCGCGCACCACCATCACGCACGACACGAAGCCCGGCCAGATGTCCTTGGCGTGGTAGAGCACGCGGCCGGTGCCGGCCAGCTCCGACTTCGCGGCGTGGGGCTCGCCGACGAAGTACGCGTCGATCTCGCCGGTCGCGAGCGCGGCCGGCATGTCGGGCGGCGCCATGTCGACGAACGTGATGTCGCCGGGCGCCATGCCCTGATCCTCCATCAGCTTGGTGATGACGAGGTACTGGTTGGAGAAGCGGTTCGGGCGCGCGAACACCTTGCCGCGCAGATCGCGCAGCGACGTCGCGGTCGAGCTCTTCGCCACCATCACCGTCGAGCCGTCGCGGTGGCCGAGGTAGACGATCTTGATCGGCACGCCCTGGGCCCGCAGCACCATCGCGAGCGGCGCGAGCAAGAACGTCGCGTCGAGCTCACGGGCCTTGAGCGCCTCGACCACCGTCGGGAACTCGGTGAACTGGTGGGAGTCGAAGCGGGTCCCGGTCCGGGTGTGCTTGGTCGCGAAGTCGGTGACCGGGCACGTCAGGTGACAGGTGACCGGCAGGTAGCCGACGGTGAGGCTGCCGCGGCTCGGCGTCGGCCGATGATCGCGGCGCCACGGCTTGTGGCGCAGCACCGCCAGCAGCGCCAGCACGACGACGGTGCCCAGCGCGATCCGCACCGCGGACGACTTCATGAACGTCATGGTGTCACCGCCTCGGCGCCCGGCAGGTGCAGATCGGCGCGCAGCAGCGCCTCCAGCTCGGCGACCGCGGGATCCGAGCGCAGCCGCGGCCGCGGCACGGTCACGGTCAACACCCGCTGGACCCGGGCCGGGCGCGCCGACAGCACCACGACACGATCGGCCAGCTCGAGGGCCTCCTCGAGATCGTGGGTGACCAGGACGACGGTGCGCGGCCGCGCCGCCAGGGTCGCGGTCAGCTCGCGGCGCATCGCGGCGCGGGTCTGGTAGTCGAGGGCGCCGAGCGGCTCGTCGAGCAGCAGCAGATCGGTCTCGCCCGCGAGCGCGCGCCCCAGCTCGACGCGCTGGCGCATGCCGCCCGACAGCTGGTGCGGGTAGTGATCGGCGAAGCCGCCGAGCCGGGTGATCGCGATCCAATCGTCGACGCGGCGGGCCCGCTCGGCCAGCGGGATCGTCGCCGCCAGCCCCGACGCGAGGTTCTCGCGCACGGTCAGCCACGGGAACAGCCCGCCGTCCTGGTGGATCGTCCGGCTGGCGCCGCGCCGCACGATCGTGCCCGCGGTCGGCTGCAAGTGGCCGCCGAGCAGGCCGACCAGCGTGGTCTTGCCCGCGCCCGACGGACCGATGCACACCACCAGCTCGCCGCGCCCGATCGACAGGTCGAGCCCGTCGAGGACCTGGGTCGCGCCGTAGGCGAAGCCGACGCCGCGCAGCTCGAGCAGCGGCACCTCGGTCATCGCTCGAAGCCCCACCGCACGCTGGGGATCCGCGCGATGCGCGCGAACAGCGCGTCGAGGCCGATGCCGATCGTGCCGATCGTGATCATGCCGACCACGACCAGATCCATCCGCAGCGCGTTGCGGGCGTCGATGATCAGGAAGCCGAGGCCGCTGCGCACCGCGATCATCTCGGCGGCGACCACCACCATCCACGCCACGCCGATCGCGACCCGCAGCGCGATCGACAGCTGCGGCATGATCGCGGGCAAGGTCACGCGCCAGAACGTGTCGAGCCGGGTGTAGCCGAGGTCGGCGGCGACCCGGTAGTAGACGCTCGGCACCGCGGCGGCGGCGGCGGCGGTCGCGAGCGCGAGCTGCGACGCGGTGGCGATGAAGATGATGAACATCGCCGGTCGATCGCCGATGCCGAACCAGACGATCGCGAACGGGATCCACGCGATCGGCGACAGCGAGCGGACGAAGTTCACCCACGGCAGCATCAGGTCGCGGGCCAGCAGCGATCGCCCGAGCACCAGCCCGAACGGCACCGCGACGATCACCGCGAGCACGAACGAGCAGCCGACCCGGTACAGCGACGCGATCACGTCGTCGACCAGCCGCCCCGACGACAGCTCCTGGACGAAGCCGCGCGCGACCTCGGGCGGGGTCGGCACCGTCGCGGTCGGGAACGCGTCGAGCG
>JAYTAJ010001321.1:0-2325 GCA_043737575.1 Myxococcales bacterium
CGCGGCGGGCGTCGGGGCGGCGGCGGCGGGTAGCGGGCGCGTGGTCAGCGATCCGGCGGCGGTCGGCTGGGTCGGTGTCGGCTCGGCGGGGCTGACGACGCGGGCGAGGGCGGCGAGGAGCCCGACGGTGAGCAGGCCGCCGCCGAGCCACAGCGCGATCCGCTTGCGGCGCTCGCGCTCGCGCAGCCACGGCAGCGTGTCGACGAGCCAGGCCCGGAGGCCGGCGGTCGCGGTGGTCGGCGCGGGCAAGGACACCGAGGCAACGGCGGTGGCGCCGACCGCGAGCTGTTGTCGCGACGGCCGCGCGGTCGTGAGCGAGTCGCGATCGCCGACGACCTGGCGCCAGGTGGCCGACGGCGCGCGGAAGGCGTCGAGGGCGGTCGCCAGCTCGGCGGCGTCCTCGAACCGATGGTCCTTGGACTTGGCGAGGCCGCGCTGGACGATCGCCTCGAGGCCGTCGGGCAAGGCCAGGCCGGGCGCGACCTCGGCGAAGGGCGGCGGCTCGATGACGGCGTGGGCGGTGAGCATCGCGATCGCCTCGCGGCCGGCGAACGGCGTCTGCCCGGTCAGCATCTCGTACAGCACGATCGCCAGCGCGTAGACGTCGCTGCGGCCGTCGAGGGTGCCGCCCAGCGCCTGCTCGGGCGACAGGTACGCGGGGGTGCCGACGACCAGGCCGGCCTGGGTGACGGTGGCGTCGGTGCCGTCGAGGGAGCGGGCGATGCCGAAGTCGAGGACCTTCGCGAAGTCGGGATCGTCCTCGTCGTCGACCAGGAAGACGTTGTCGGGCTTGATGTCGCGGTGGATGACGCCGTGACCGTGGGCGTGGGCCAGGCCGCGGGCGACGTGGCGCGCGATCGCGACCGCGCGCGGCCACGGCAGCGGCCCGCGCTCGAGCAGCGCGCCGAGCGACTCGCCGCGCAGGAGCTCCATCACCAGGTACAGCGAGCCATCGGCGCGGCTGCCGAAGTCGGACACCGCGACCAGGTTCTTGTGGGCGAGCTTGGCGGTGGCCTGGGCCTCGCGCTCGAACCGCAACAGCGCGTCGGCGCGGTGGCCGAGCTCGGGCCGCAGCACCTTGATCGCGACCTCGCGGCCCATGCCGACGTGGATCGCCTTGTAGACCGCGCCCATTCCGCCCTGGCCGATCCGCTCGACGAGCTGATAGCGCTCGTCGATGATCGCGCCGAGGTCCGGATCGCTGTCCATCGCGGCCACGATACGCGCGCGGTCGCGTCGTGTCGACGCGCGGGCGCTACAGCTCGGTCGACGCCTCGGCCTCGTCGGCGGTGGCGGCGATCGGCGCGCCGACCGCGATCGGCGCGAGCAGCGCGCGGCCGAGCCCGAGGCCGAGGACGATCGCGACCGCGCTGGCGGCGAGGATGCCGAGCTTGGCGGCGCCGAGCAGCGCGGGATCGACGAACGCGAGGTTGGCGACGAACAGCGCCATCGTGAAGCCGATGCCCGCGACCACGCCGAGCACGACCAGGTGCCGCGCGCCGAGGCCGCGGGGCAGGGTCGCGACGCCGAGCTTCAGCACCAGCGCGCACGCGGCGAGCACGCCGAGCGGCTTGCCGATCACCAGGCCGACCGCGACCGCGATCGCGACGCCGCGCGACGCGTCGTCGAGGGTGAGGGCGTCGAGGGCGACGCCGGCGTTGGCGAGCGCGAAGATCGGCATGATCACGAACGACACCCACGGGTGCAGCGCGTCGATCAGCCCCTCGGCGGGCGACTCGACCTCGTGCCCGTCGGGATCGGTCCACGCCGCGACCGGGGTGCACAGGCCGATCACGACGCCCGCGATCGTCGGGTGGACGCCCGCGGCGTAGGTCCCGGCCCAGGCGACGATCGCGGGCAGCGCGTAGATCAGCGGGCGGCGCACGCCGAGCGCGCGCAGCACGAACACCCCCGCGACGCCGAGCACCGCGACGGCGACGCCGACCAGCGAGATGCCCGACGAGTAGAACAGCGCGATCACGACGATCGCGCCGAGGTCGTCGATCACCGCGAGCGCGAGCAGGAGCACGCGCAGCGCCGCGGGCACGCGCTTGCCGAGCAGCATCAGCACGCCGACCGCGAACGCGATGTCGGTCGCCATCGGCACGCCCCAGCCCGAGCGGGTCGCGGGGCCGCCCGCGAGCGCGAGGTAGAGGAGCGCGGGAGCCGCCATGCCGCCGAGCGCCGCGGCGAACGGCAGCGCGGCGCGCCGCCAGGTCGACAGCTCGCCGTGGTGGACCTCGCGCTTGATCTCGAGGCCGACCACGAAGAAGAACACCACCATCAGCCCGTCATTCACGACCCACGCCAGCGACCGCTCGAAGG
>JAYTAJ010001322.1:0-2323 GCA_043737575.1 Myxococcales bacterium
ATCGCGGCGACCCAGTCGCGATCGTCGCGCTGCGCGAACAGCACGTCGGACCACGGGCCCGCGCCCTGGGCGCGGTAGTGCAGGACGATCGTGCGCGCGCCGGCGTCGGCGATCCGCGCGACCAGCTCGATCGGCGCGCCGGCGTCGGCGTCGGCCGGGGGGACGTGGCGGACGCCATCGGCGAGCGCGCGCGCGGGCAAGGCGGCGACCGCCCCCACGAGGATGATTCTGGCGATGATCATGTTCATCTCCTTCACCAGTCGAAGACCAGGCCGAGGCCAGCGCCGACGCCGGAGTGCGCGGCGGTGCGGCCCTGCCACGACACGCGCACCGTCGGCGTGACCCACGGGCGGGGACGCCAGCCGACCTCGGTGGCGAGGCGCACGCCGAGATCGCCGTTGCCGGGTTGATCGGTCACGCCGACCGAGATGCCGACCGGGACCTTCGGGCCGGGCCAGGTCTCGAGGCGCAGATCGGTGAAGAAGCCGAGCTGCTCCACGGTGCTGATGCCGATCGACAGGTTGGTGCGGTCGGGATCGCCGAGGCGGCCGCGGCCGGCCACGCCGACGCCGAAGCCCTCGCGGCCGACGCCCGCGTAGAACCGCGCCGCGAGGCCGAGCGGCGGCGCGCCCTTCACCGGGAAGCGCATCTCGGCCTCGGCGTAGCCGTACTGGAAGCCGATCGTCGGCGCCTCGTTGTCGACGGTCCAGATCCGGTTGGCGAAGCCGCCGCGGCCGCCGTAGGCGCCGAAGCCCGCGCGCACGCCGTAGAGCGCGCCGTCGAGGCGATACAGGATGTCGATCTCGGTCTGCGCGAAGCGATCGGTGCGATCGACGGTGGCGCCGTTCATCGTCCGGCGATCGAACGTCGCGAAGTCGAGGTAGCTCGCGATCAACGACAGTCGGGTCCGACGCTTGGTCAGCGTGAAGCGACTGACCAGCGGCGGTGGCGCGATCACCACCGCGGCTGGCGTCGCCGCGCTGCCGAACGCCTCGGTGGTCGAGCCGTCGGCGCGGGTCGCCTCGACGAAGTACTCGACGCCGGGCGACACCGCCAGCTCGGCGGGCAGCGCGCCGCGCAGGTAGATGCCGTGCTCGCGGGTCAGCTCGACGCGGCGGAAGGTCCGCTGCCCGACGGTGCGCGCGTGCAAGGTCGCCGCGGTCACCTCGGCCGGCTCGGCGAGGACGAACGCCAGCGCCACCGGGCCACCCGCATCGGCGCGGCGCGGCACCTGATGCTCGACGTGGAGCGCGCGGATCGCGACGCGGCGGCTGTCGGGCGTCATCGCCTCCTGGGTCGCGCGCAGGACGTCGAGGTCGGTGCGGATCGCGTCGGCGTACGTCGACGACGCGTGGGCCGCGAGCCAGCCGTCCCACGCCGCGATGCGGGCCTCGAGGCTGGCGCCGGTCACCGCGCGCCACACCTGCAGCACCTGCGCGGTGTCGGGATCGAGCTGCGGCATCGGCCGATCGGGCTCGACCGGCGCGATCGGCGGCGGCGGCGCCGCGGGCGGCGCCTGCTCGGTGCGCACGACGTAGATCTCGGCGACGTCGCCGACCTTCACCTGCCCGAGCAGCGCGGGCTCGAGCTCGACGCGGGTGAGCGTCGCGCCGGTCGCGGTGACGGTGCCGGAGCCGAGCGGCAACCAGTCGGTCACCGCGCGGCGGGTCACCGGGTGCTTCAGCGTGATCGGTCGCTTGAGGCGGATCGTCGCGCCGTCCTCGACGCCGCGGCCGTCGCCGAGGTTGACGTAGATCTCGCGGCGATCGAGCTTCACCACCAGCCCACCGACGATCTCGTCGGCGACGGCGGGGCTCGCGACCGCGACCACCGAGGTCGCGGCGAGGCCGAAGAGGAAGGCCCGGATGGTCATGGTTTCACCTCGCGCCAGAACTCGGTCCAGCCGTGGGGATCGTCGGTGTCGTCGCTGTCATCGGCGGCGGCATCATCATCGTCGTCGTCCGGGCTCGGCGCGGTCGGGCTCGGCGTCGGCGCCTTCGGCGGCGTCGTCGGGCGCATCGCCATCACCGGCGGCGTCGGCCGCGGTGGGGTCGGAGGCGTCGCCACCGTCGTCGCGGCCACCGGCGGCGCGACCTCGTCGCTCGTGGCGTCGGCGCGCGCGGCGGCCGCGGCGGCGCGGTCGCTGCCCAGCTCGCCGAGGCGCGCCTCGAGCAGGCCGTTGTACTCGTCGTGGGCGGCGCGGCACTTGTTGGCCGAGGTGCTGCCCGAGATCGCCGAGCCGATGAACGCCAGGCTGACGAGGCCGAGCCCCGCGGCCGGGCCGCCCTCCTCGGCCGAGGCCGCCGCGATCGCCGCGACCCCG
>JAYTAJ010001323.1:0-2322 GCA_043737575.1 Myxococcales bacterium
CCGAGGACCTGCTGCGGCTCGAGCACGAGCTCGGCGCAGTGCCGGCCAAGAACATCTTCGAGGGCACGCGCACCACGCGGCTCTACAACCTGCTCGCGCGCGGCCCGCTGTACCAGCGCATCCCGGTCCACCCGTCGGTCTTGCCGATCGTCGAGCAGGTGCTCGACCGCGGCTGCCTGGTGTCGTCGCTGTCGTCGATCGCGATCGGCCCCGGCGAGGTGCCGCAGCCGCTCCACGCCGACGATCAGATCATCCCGCTGCCGCGGCCCCACGTGCCGATCATCGCCAACAGCATGTGGGCGATCAGCGACTTCACCGACGACAACGGCGCGACCCGCCTGGTGCCCGGCAGCCACCAGCGCGACCACGTGCCCCACCTCGGCACGCCGTACCCGACCATCCCGGCGGTGATGAAGCGCGGCAGCGTCCTCGTCTACAACGGCTCGCTGTGGCATGGCGGCGGCGCCAACCGCACCGACACCCGCCGCGTCGGCATCGCGATGAACTACTGCGCCGGCTACCTCCGCCAGCAAGAGAACCAGCAGCTCGGCATCCCGCTCGACGTCGCCCGCAGCTTCGAGCCGCGCCTGCGCAAGCTCGCCGGCTTCGGCCTCTACCGCGGCCTCATCGGCCACATCGACAAGTGCAGCCCCGCCGACCTCCTCGACGACGGCCCGCCCCGCCCGGTCGTCGGCTTCGTCGGGTAGGATTCGACGCGTGCTGACCCGCCTGCGCCTCAAGGACTTCAAGAGCTTTCGCGACCAGGAGGTCACCCTCGGTCCGACGACGCTCCTGGTCGGGGCGAACGGGTCGGGGAAGAGCAACTTCCTCGACGCGATCAGGCTCCTGCAGGGGTGGGTGCTCGGCTATAGCGTGGTCGATGCCCTTCGCGGTCACTCCGAGGGCGGCCGCGAGATCTGGCCCGGCATTCGTGGTGGCGTCTCGGAGATCGCGCGCGCTGGATGCACGGAGCTCACGATCGGTTCGTCGTGGCGACGGGATCAGAACGACGTCGGGCTGAGCCTCCGCGTGGATCTGAAGGTGCCAACCCAACCGTCGGGACTACTCTCCAGCGCGCACCCAGACTGGGCAACGATCTTGGGGGCGACCCTGCGCGCCACGACCTCGTTGGAGGTTCAGCCGGCCCGCATGCGCGATCACGTTCCGCGATCGATCACGCACCTCGGCAGCGCGGGCGAGAACCTGTCCGCCGTCGTCTGGCACCTGGCGCAGGATGCGACGCGCAAGCAGGATCTGATCGCGTGGCTGTCGGAGCTGTGCTCGCCGACGATCGTCGACCTCGAGTTCGACGTCACCAGCCTGCTCGACGAGGTCATGCTGGTGCTGGTCGAGGCCGATGGCACCAAGGTCTCGGTGCGCGCGCTGTCGGACGGGACGCTGCGCTTCCTCGGCGGGGTCGTCGCGTTGCTGTCCGCCAAGGACGGCGACATCCTCCTGATCGAGGAGATCGAGACCGGCCTGCATCCGGCCCGCGTCCACCTGCTGATCGATCTGATCGAGGAGGTGACCCGCGGCGGTCGCTGCCAGGTGATCGCGACGACGCACTCGCCGCTCGCGCTCGCCGCGCTGTCGTCCGAGGGGCTGCACAACGCGATCGTCTTCGGCCGCAAGACCGGCGAGGTCGGGACGATCATGCGCCGGCTCGGCGATCTGCCCGACTTCGACGAGGTCGCGGCCCGCTCGGGCATCGACGACATGTTCACGTCGCAGTGGCTGGAGCGCGCCCTGTGAGGGTGCTGGTCATCCCCGAAGATCCGTACCTCGACCAGTACATCCTGAAGCCGGTCATCGCCGCGCTGTTCGATGACCTCGGCCGCACGCCGCAGGTCGAGGTGTTGCAGAAGCCTCGGCTGCGTGGGGTCGCGCAGGCCCTCGACGTCACCATCCTGAGCGCGATCGTCCTCGACAACCGGATGATCGACCTGTTCTTGCTCGTGGTGGATCGCGACTGCGACGGGCAGCGCCAGGACGCCGTCGGCGCGCTGGAGCGCAGGCATCCGGGCAAGCTGATCGCGTGCCTCGCGGTGGAGGAGGTCGAGGTGTGGATGCTCGCGCTGCACCGCGACGCGCTGACGGCGCGCTGGTCGGAGATCGTCGGCGAGTGCCACCCGAAGGAGCGCTTCGCCGAGCCGTTCCTCGTCGAGCGCGGCTGGAACACGTCGCTCGGTCGCGAGCGCGCGATGCGATCGTTGCGCGGGCAGTGGAAGACGCTGGTGTCGCTGTGCCCCGAGCTCGCGGCGCTGCGCGAGCGGGTCCGCGCCAGCGTCGGCTGAGCTACTTGGCGACGGCGCGGTACATCTC
>JAYTAJ010001324.1:0-2319 GCA_043737575.1 Myxococcales bacterium
AGGCCTACGTGCGATCGCGCGCGAAGCTCGGCTTCCCGCTCCTGGTCGGCGACGATCGCAGCAAGGCGGCGGCGGCGTTCGCCGAGGCCGAGCCGGGCGGCGTCAACGCGGGCGCCCTCGCGGCGGCTCGCGCGGTGTCGCCGCTCGCGGCGGAGGTGTCCCGTGGCTGATCGCGATCTGCTGTTCGAGCTCGGCGTCGAGGAGATCCCGTCGCGCATGCTGGCGCGCGCGATCGCCGACCTGCCGGCGCTGGCGAAGGCGCGTCTCGACGACGCTCGCCTCGCGTACACCGACGTCACCGCGCTCGGTACGCCGCGTCGCCTCGCGCTGGTGGTGCGCGGGCTCGCGGTGAGCCAGCCCGATCTGCGCGAGCGCGTCGTCGGTCCGCCGGCGTCGGCGGCGTTCGGTCCCGACGGTGCGCCGACCAAGGCCGGCCTCGGGTTCGCCGCCAAGAACGGCGTCGATCCGTCGACGCTCGAGCAGGCCGAGGTGCCGGGCAAGAAGGGCAAGTACGTCGTCGCGACCCGCCACGTCGTCGGCCGTCCGACGATGGAGGTGCTGCCCGCGCTCCTGACCGGGCTCATCACCGCGATCCCGTGGCCGAAGTCGATGCGCTGGGGCTGGCGCGACACCGCGTTCGTGCGGCCGCTGCACTGGATCGTCGCCTTGTGGGGCGACGCGATCGTGCCGCTGTCGTGGAGCGGCGTCGCCGCCGGTCGCGCGACCCGCGGCCATCGCTTCCTCGCGCCCGGCGCCCTCGAGCTGGCGTCGGCGTCGCACTACGCCGAGGCGCTGCGACCCGCGTTCGTGATCGTCGATCCGACCGCGCGGCGCCGCATGATCGAGGCCGAGCTGGCGCGGCTCGCGGGCGAGACCGGCTGCGTGGTCCGCAAGGACGACGATCTGCTCGACGAGGTCACCGGTCTGTGCGAGTACCCGGTCGGCGTGTGGGGCGGCTTCGACGAGGCGTTCCTCGAGGTGCCCGACGAGGTGCTGGTGACGACGATGCGCAACCACCAGCGCTACTTCGCGATGGAGCGCGACGGCAAGACCGCCAACCGCTTCGCGACGATCGCGGCGACGGTGACGCGCGATCCGGCGATCGTGCGCGCGGGCAACGAGCGCGCGGTGGTGCCGCGGCTGTCGGACGCGCGGTTCTTCTTCGTCGAGGACTGCAAGAAGGACCTCGACCTGCTGCGGGCCCGCCTCGACGGCGTGGTGTTCCAGGCCAAGCTCGGCGACGCCAAGTCGACCGGCGACAAGGTCCGCCGCATCGTCGGCATCGTCGATGCGCTGGCCGAGCGGATCGAGTTCGTCGACGGCGACGGCGCCCGGGTCGCGCACCGCGCCGCCGAGCTGTGCAAGAGCGACCTCTTGTCGAGCCTGGTCGGCGAGCTGCCCGAGCTGCAGGGCATCATGGGCAAGCACTACGCGACCCGCCAGCTCGGCGCCGATCCGGCGTGGGCCGCGGTCGCGGCGCGGGTCGGCACCGCGATCGCCGAGCACTACATGCCGCGCGGCGCCGGCGCGGCGCTGCCGGCGAGCATCGAGGGCGCGGTGGTCGGCATCGCCGATCGCATCGACACCCTGGTCGGCTGCTTCGGCACCGGCCTCGAGCCGACCGGCTCGGCGGATCCCTACGGGCTGCGTCGCGCCGCCAACGCGATCCTGGCGATCAACCTCGACCTCGGGCCCGGCGGCGATCGCCCGAGCCCCGGCTTCCCGATCGCGCTCGACACGCTGATCGAGATCGCGGCGCACCAGTTCGATGGCAAGATCGAGGTCACCGACACCGACTGCGGCGAGCTCCACGAGTTCTTCCGCGGCCGCCTGCGCACCGTCTTGATCGACGGCGGCCTCGCGGCCCTCGACGTCGACGCCGCGCTCGGCGCTGGGTTCGACGACGTGTGCGACGCCCGGCTGCGGGCCCGCGCGCTCGCCGCGGTGCCGGCCCCGGCCCGCGAGGTCTTCAAGCGCATCGCCAACATCCTCGACGACGCCCACGGCAAGGGCCTCGAGATCTCGGGCGAGGTCAAGCCGGACCGCTTCGTCGCCGACGGCAACACCGAGCACCGCCTGTGGAACGCGTTCGCCGCGGTGAGCGATCGGCTGCAGGCCGCGATCGCGAGCCAGGCCTACCGCGACGTCACCGCGATCCTGGTCGAGCTGCAGCCGACGGTCGCCGCGTTCTTCGACAAGGGCGGCGTGATGGTCATGGACCCCGACGCGGCGTTGCGCGAGAACCGGCTGTCGCTACTCTCTCGCATCTTGCAGCCGTTCATGAAGGTCGCCGACTTCCGGCTGGCATCGCAGGGGTCG
>JAYTAJ010001325.1:0-5348 GCA_043737575.1 Myxococcales bacterium
TGCTGGTGGCCGGATCGAGCCCGAACACCGCGTTGCACCCGGCCGCGAGCAGCACCGACAGCGCGGCCGCGCGCCGCATCAGCGATTCTTCAGCGGCAACAGGTTGCGGCGCACCTCGTCGGCCTGCGCCTTGTTGCTCGGGTTGCGCCGCAGATACGCCTCCCACGCGACCAGCGTCGCGCGGTCGTTGCGCAGCACCTGCTGCACGGTGCCGAGCAGCCACAGCGCGTCGGTGAGCCACGGCACGGTGACGCCGCGCTCGCGCTCGTCCTTGGTCGCCAGCGCGGTCGCGCGCTCGAGCGCCGACGCCGCGGCGCCCGCGCGATCGATCTCGTAGTACAGCGAGCCGAGCTTCCAGTACGCGTCGGCCCGCGGCTGGGCCGCGACCGCGCGCGCCAGCCACTCGATCGCACGCGGGCGATCTTCGAGCTCGGCGTAGGCGATGCCGATGCCGTAGGGGATGTCGGGGTTCTTCGGCGCGAGGCGCAGCGCCGCGTCGTAGGCGGCGAGGGCGCGCTCGTACTCGCCGCGCGCGAGGTGCAACCGTCCGGCGCCGAGCCGGGCGTTGAGCAGCGCTGGATCGCGCTCGCTGGCCTGGCCGTACGCGCGCAGCGCCTCGTCGCGCATCGCGGTGTCGCCGCTCTGCGCCGCGACCGCCTCGTTGGCGCGGCCGAGACCGTCGAAGAATTGGGCGTCGGGATCGCGGTTGACCGCCTCCTGCATGAAGCGGCGGCCCTCGAGCGGGCGGCCGTCGGCGAGGAAGCCCTCGGCCTTGAGGAACATGCCGACCGCGTCGGCCGGGTTGACCTCGAGCAGGAGCTCGCCCTGCTGGCGCGCCGCGGTGATGTCGCCGATGCGCGCGAAGAACCGACCGGCGCGGGCGCGGACGTCGGGCGTGACGTCCTTGGCCGCGAGCAGGCGTTTGTACAGCGCGGCGGCGTCGGCGTCGCGACGCGCCGCCTCGAAGCCGCGGGCCAGCTCGACGCCGAGATCGATGCGCGTCGGATCGAGCTCGAAGGCCTTCACCAGCGTCGCGACCGCCTCGTCCTGCTTGCCCTGGCGGCGCAGCGCCTCGGCGAGCTGGTAGTGGGCCTCGACCGCGCTCGGCCGCTTCTCGATCGCGCCGCGCAGCCAGCGCTCGGCCTGCGCGGGCGCGCCCGCCGACAGGTACGCGACGCCGAGCGTGATGGCGACGTTGGGGTCGCTCTCGGCACCCGCGGCGATCGTCGCGAGGCGCTGATCGGCCTGGGTGCGCAGCTCGTTGGCCTGCTGCGGCTGCGGCGGCTTGGCGCGCTCGGCGTCGTCGGCGAGGCGGCCGAGCAAGGTCGCCGCCGCGATCGTCGGCGCGACGTCGGTGTTGCCGGGCACCTGGGCCGCGCGATCGTAGGCGGCGAGGGCGGCGTTGGTGTTGCGCTCGGCCTCGAGGCGCATGCCGTCGAGCAGCTCGAGACGGCCCAGCAGCTCGGGCGTGGTGAGCGGCGGCTGGCGCTGGCGCAGCATCGCGAGGCGCTGCGCAGCGTCGGGCACGCGGTTGCGCCGCAGATCCAGCTCGGCCGCGATCAGGTTGGCGGCGGCGTCGTCGGGCGCGAGGCTCAGCGCCTTGGCGCTCGACTCGGCCGCCAGCTCGAGCTTGCCGTCGGCCAGCTCCAGCGCCGCCGTCGACACCAGCGCGCCGCGATCGGTCGGCAGGATCGTCAGCGCCTTGCGGTAGCGCTCGCGCGCCGCGTCGAGGCGACCCGAGCGCCGCGCGTCGTCGCCGGCGTGGGTCCAGGCCCGCACCACCGCGCGCGGATCGGCGAGGTCGATGCCCTTGCGCTGCAAGATCGCCAGCAGCGCCGTCTCGCGCTTGCCGACGTCGACGCCGGGCGCGGTGATCGCCTCGCCGACCAGCGCCGCGACGTGCTCGGGATCGAGCGCGATCACCGCGAGGTAGGTCGCGTGGGCCGCGACGAGATCGCCCGCGCCGGCTTGCGCCTGGGCCAGGCCGTACAGCGCGGGCGCGGGGCGCGTCGTCTTCGCCGCGGTGAACGACGTCTGCGCCGCGGCCCACTGCTGCGCCGCGAGCTGGGCCCAGCCGAGGTAGAGCTGGGCATCGGCGTCGCCGCGCGTCGCGATCGGCTGCAGCACCTTGATCGCCTCGGCGACGTCACCCTCGAGCAGATCGCGCAGCCCGCTGGCCTTGTCGATCGCGGCGTGGCGCAGCCCGCTGCTGGTCGCCTGATCGAGCACGCGCCGCCCGGCGCCGATGCGCTTGTCGCCGTCGGTGCCCTCGTCGAGGTAGCCGGCCAGCGCGCCCTGCGCCGCGATCCCCGCGGCCTCGGCGTTCTTGCCGTCGAGCTGCAACAGCTCGTTGGCGGTGCGGTTGGCCTTGCGCCAGTGGCCGCGATCGCTGGCCGCGAGCTGCTTGCGCGCGGTCGCGAGCGTGCGATCGATCTGCGCGGCGCGCTCCTTCTTGGCTTCCCAGCGCTTCAGCATCACGAAGCCACCCGCGCCGACCGCGGCGAGGCCGAGCACCGCGATCAGGACGATGCGCACGGTCTTCGACGACAACCGCGGCGCGGCGGCGATCGGCTCGGCGACGACGCGCGGGATCTTGGTCGAGGGCGACTCGCGCCGCGACGGCACCGCCAGATCGAGCTCGTCGCCCGACGACGGCCCGCCGCGCGACGACGCGCCGCCACCACCGCCACCCGACGACTTGAACGACACCACGCCGCCGCGGGGCGAGCCCGCCGAGCTCGCGTGGGGCGCCGCGATCGGCAGCTCGAGGCCCAGCGGATCGCTGTCGCCGAGCAGCTCGAGGGGCGGCGGCGGCTCCGACGGCCGCGACAGCGACCGCGCGCCATCCCCGGTCGACTGCAGCTCCATCATGCCGCTGTGGCCCGACGGCGATTGCAGCTCGATGCCCTCGAGCGTGATCCGCGCGGGCGGGGTCACCGGCGGCGCTTGATCGGCGAACCGATCGGCGCGCGCCGCGTGGGTCGCCGCCGCCGGCTGCGGCAGATCCTCGAAGTAGCCCTTCGGCGCCATCTCGCTGCCCTGGTTCGCCGACGGCCCCGGCAGATCGTCGAAGAAGCCTTTCGGCACGGGCAGATCGAGCGTGCCCGGGCGCGCCGGGCCCGGCAGATCGTCGAAGAAGCCTTTCGGCGCCACGTCCTGGGACCCCGCCGCCCGGGTCGCGTCGTCGGGCGACGACGGCCGCTTCGGCATCGGCACGTCGGGCGACGACGATCGCTTCGGCGTCGGCAGATCGCCCAGCACCGGGCCCTTCGGTGCGGGCAGATCGTCGAACAGCTCGTGGGCGCCGCGCCCCGCCGCGCGTTTCGGCGCGGGCAGATCGGTGATGCCCATCGGCTTGGGCGTCGGCAGGTCGACGATCTCCGACGGCCGCTTCGGCATCAGCAGATCCGGCAGGTCGGACGATCGCTTCGGCGCCAGCAGATCGGTGACGCCCTTCGACGGCGGCGGCGGCAATGGCGGCATCGCGGGTATCGGCGGCATCGGCTTCCGCGGCGGGCCTTTCGGCGCGGGCAGGTTGTCGAACAGCCCCGCGCCGCCCGCCAGCGACGGCAGATCGATCGGCGCACCCGGCGCCGCCGCCGCGGTCGCGGTCGCGGTCGCGGTCGCGGCGCGCGACACCGGACCGACCGGCGCCACCAGATCGATGCTGTCGAGGGTCAGCGGCTCCGGCTCACGCGGTCGGGCTGGCCCCCGCGGCGCGGGTAGATCGATCGTCGCGCCCGGCGACGGCGGCTTCACCGTCGGGCGCGGGCCCTTCGGCGCGGGCAGATCGACCGCCTCGGCGCGGCTCGGCGCCACCGGTTGCCCCGCGCGGCGCGGCGCCGGGAGATCCGCCAGATCGATCACGTCGCCGGTGCCCCCGGTCAGCGGCAGCTCGATCGGAGGGATCACGATGCGCGCCTTGCATTTGGCGCAGCTCACCGTCCTGCCCGTCGCCGGTATGTCGGCGGCGGCGAAGCGGTACGACGCGCCGCACACGGCGCATGCCACCTCCTTCATCAAGCGACGATGATACCGCGCTCTGCCGCGACGCGCGCTAGTCCCGACCCACCTCGACGGGGTGCGATCGGGTTGCCGCGCATGGCTGACCGGGCAGCGTCAGGTGTCTTCGCCGCCCGGCTCGCGCAGGCCGTGGGTCTCGAGCCAGCGGTAGATCTGGCGGCGGTCGCGGCCGACGTGGCGCGCCGAGTTCCCCGGCGAAGACGGCCGGCTGCTCGCGTTGCCGCGCCTCGGCAGCACCCGCGGCGTGGCGCTGCACCCCGTGACGCTCGACGGCGTCGCCTACGTCGCCGACGGCACGCGCGTCTTCGGCGTCGATTCGCAAACCGGCGCGCGGCGTTACTTCTACGACTCGGCCCTGGAGCGTGACGGCGGCCCCGCGGAGCGGAACGCCCTGCCGGTGAAGGTCGATGCCGACTTCGTGCTGACGGCGGCGGAGGGGCGGCTGTTCGCGCGGCTCGGGGCGACCGACGTGGCCCCGCTGCCGCAGGCCGACGGCCGCGGCGTGTCGGCGAGTTTCGTCGTTTGCTTCGGCCCGCCGCGCGACCCCGGCCGGACGCCGCTGACGGCTTTGTGGCGACTCGCGCCGCCGGTGCCGGCCGGGGCCGCGGCGGCGTGGGAGGCGGCCCCCGTCGTCGAGAGTGGTCGGCTGTACGCGGCGTTCGTGAAGGACTCGCCCGCCGGCCTGGTGGCGTGCGTCGCCTGCTACGCGCTGAGTGACGCGACCCCCGAACGCCCGCTGTGGGTGACGACGGTCGCCGACGTGCGGCCGCCGGAGCGTGGGGAACCGCGGCACCGGGCCGAGCCGCTGACCCTCGCCGGCGGGCTGCTGACGTACTGCACGCACACCGGCAGTGTGGTTGCGCTCGACGCCGCGACCGGCCGCACGGCGTGGGCCTACCAGTACCCGCGGCTTGCGAAGCCGTCGGCAGTGGCGCGGGACATCAACCCGCCGGTGGCCCACGCCGGCCGGGTGTTCGTTGCCCCGACCGACTCCGACCGCGTTTTGTGCCTCGACGCGGTCAGCGGCAAGCTGCTCTGGAAAGTCGAAGACGTGCAAATCGATCAGTTCTTGGGCGTCGCGGCGGGCAAGCTGGTCGCCGCCGTCGCCTGGCCGCAGCGGGGGTTACGCGGCTTCGACGTGACCACGGGGTCCGACGGCGACGGCCTGGGTTGGCGGATCCACGACGACCCGCAACTCGGCTCGTGGGGCCGCGGCCTGCTCACCGAAGACGCGATCTTGTGGCCGACGAAGTCCGGCGTCTTCTTCGTCCGCCCCGCCGACGGCCTGCCCCTCGGCCCACGCCTCGCCGGGCCGCACGGCAACC